>NZ_JBFTLX010000134.1:0-18603 GCF_056396665.1 Cupriavidus sp. 05T313
GTTCAGCGCGCTGATGTGGGCGCCGATCAGGAACAGCTCGGCATCGCGGATGACCACGTAGCCTTCCTTGATCTGCACGCGTCCCGCGCGGATCGCCTTGACTTCCCAGCCCTCGAGCACGATCCCCGCCTCATATCGCTCTTCGATGAAGTAGTCGAAAAAGGCTTTCTTGTTGTCTGCGATGGTCATGCGGTCCGGATAGAGGAAATGGAGATAGGTAAAACAAAAAAAGCCAAACAACACCCGGAACTAGGGAAGAATCCGGTGCCGCCGCGCCGCTTGCGGCGTACATGCCGCTGTCATGCACATCCGGTATGCCGCCGGGGCGCACGTGGGCTAAAATCGCGATTCTAGCAAACCGGCCCGCCCCGGTGGATTCCGCACTGCGTCATATTGCAGGCGGGGCCTGCGCGGGCCATCACTTCCAATAATGGCAGACGTCCAAAAATCCGTGCTGGTCGGCCACTCCGCCGAGCAGATGTACAACCTGGTCACGTGCGTCGAGGACTATCCCAAGTTCCTCCCATGGTGCGGTGGCGTGGAGGTGTTCGAGCAGACCGAAACGCTGCTCGATGCCAAGATCCATATCCACTTCAAAGGCATCAAGCAGTACTTCCACACCCGCAATACGCAGGAGCCGCCTACCCGGATCGATATGGTGTTCGAGGACGGGCCCTTCAAGACCTTCAATGGCTCCTGGCGCTTCACGCCGCTGCGCGAGGACGCCTGCAAGATCGAGTTTCACCTGCATTATGAGTTTTCCAACTTCCTGCTGGAGAAGATCATCGGGCCGGTGTTCAACGTGATCGCCAATACCTTTGTCGATGCCTTCGTCAAACGCGCCGAAGCGGTCTATGGCAATGGCTGAAGAAGCCGGAGCACGTCCGGTAAGCATCTCCGTGTGCTACGCCCAGCCGGGCGGCGCCTTCCTGAAAGAGCTGGAGGTCGCGCCAGGCACCAGCATCCTCGCCGCGATCGGCGCTTCGGGTTTGCTGCAGGCCTGTCCGGAGGTGGATCCGGCCACCATGCGGGTCGGCATCTTCAGCAAGCTCAAGACGCCGGACACGCAGGTGCGGGCCGGTGATCGCATCGAAGTCTATCGCCCGTTGGTGGCCGACCCCAAGTCGGCGCGCCGCAAGCGCGTGCAGAAGACCCGCCAGGGCGGCACGCGCGAAGGGCTGAAGTGGCTGCGCGGCGGCTGACCGCCGCCGGCGCTCAGACGCAGTTCTGTTCGAGGCTGGCGCCGGTCCTCTGCAACTCGGCCTGGCGCTGCTCGTCATCCAGGTGCTGCGCGGAGCCATCCGGCGCCGAGACGGCGACGCGCCGGTTTTGCTGCAGCGCGACGGCGTAGTTCTGCATCCGCGCGCAACGTACCTGCCGTTCCTGTGCGGCCTGGTCCTTGAGGGCCTGGTCGGCTTCCGCTTTCAGTCTGGCCGTCCGGCGCTTTTCGAAGGCTTCCTCCGCACTTGCCGTGGACTCCGCCTTGCCATTGCCCTTCGGTTCACTTCCCTTGGGCGCAGGCTGGATGCCGGCGGCAACGCCCGCCGGGCTGGCCGGCGCGACCGCCGAAGGCGCAGCCTCGAGCGGGCGCAGGGTCCCGGCGAAGCGTCCCGGTGCCTTGATCACGCTGGCTACYGGAACCGAGGGCGGTGGTGGCACGTCGCTATAGACCATGCGGCCGCTGCCGTCGCGCCACTGCCATTGTGCCTGGGCGGCGGCTCCCTGGCAGAGGCAGGCGAGGGCGGCGAGCGTGGCGAGCTTGGACAGCGCGGTCGATCGTTTCATGGCTTGTGGGTTGTGGTGGCTCTGCGGTGACAATACGGCAGCAGGCAAGCACGCCTGCGAGATCCGCGAGTAGGGCGAGAGACCCCGTCTCACGAGTGACGCATGCGCCCTTGTCTGCCGGGGTTGGCCGCTAGTTTATGCAGACTTGTCGGTGGCGTGCAAGCGCACCGACCAGGCCACGCCGATCATCAACAACACAATGGCGGCGATCTCCAGGGGGCGCGGCAGGCGGTGGTCGAAGACAAAGCCATACGCCAGCGCGAACAGCGTCTCGAAGACGATCATCTGGCCCGACAGCGTAAGCGGCAGGCGGCGGCTGGAGATGTTCCACAGGTTGTTGCCAATCAGCGACGCACCGAGCGCCACCGCGGCGTTGACCATCCAGAACCATTGCCAGTCGCGGCCGCTGCCGGCGGTGCCCAGGCTGTCGCTGGCCAGCAGCCAGCCCGCCAGCGCCAGCACGACCGACACCACGCCGGTGGAAATGCCATAGAGGGCGGACCATTCATTGCCGCTGTATTGCGGATTGCGCTGCAGGTAGCGCGCGTTGTCTACGGCATAGAGCGTCCAGCACACCAGGGCGCCGGCCGCGCAGAGCACGCCGGCCAGGCGCTGCCAGACGGTGCGCAGCGCCTCTCCCCCGGCGCTGGCGCCATGGGCGCCGCCGCCGGCGAACAGGTCGATATTGATGCAGGCGATGCCCGCGGCGACCACCAGCAACGGCCAGATCAGGCGCGACAGCGGCACTGCGCCGTGGTCGCGCCGGCCCATGATGGTGACCGAGATCGGCAGGATGCCGATGATCAGCGAGGTCGGACCCACCCCCGCAAGCTGCACGCCGAAGGCCAGCAGCACGTAGTACAGCAGGTTGCCGGTGAAGGCCTGGCGGAGCAGGGCAACGCAATCGGCGCGGGTGAGCTTGCGTGCAATGCGCCGCATCAGCGGCAGCGCGGCGATAAACGCCACCAGCCCATARGCGAGGTAGCGRCCAATCGCAAGTTCCCAGGGCGAGAAGRCGGGCAGCAGCTTSGGGGCGATRAACACCATGCCCCAGAACGCGCCGGCCAGCAGSCCGCACAGTACGCCGATACCCATCGTTGCTTGCCTATGCCGGAAAAAGGACGACGAGCATAGCAGACTTGAACAAGGGCACCCTCAGGCGCGTCAAGAAACAAGCCATTCCTGTATAATTCGGTTTTGCGCCTAGAGGAATTGCTATGCGTCTTGTCCAGAAAGCACTCACATTCGATGACGTGCTCCTCGTGCCGGCTTATTCGTCGGTGCTGCCCCGGGATGTTTCGCTCCGTACCCGCCTGACCCGTTCGATCGAACTGAACATTCCGCTGGTATCCGCCGCCATGGATACCGTGACGGAAGCCCGCCTGGCGATTGCCATGGCGCAGGCCGGCGGTATCGGCATCGTCCACAAGAACCTGAAACCGGCCGACCAGGCCCGGGAAGTGGCGCGCGTGAAGCGCTATGAATCCGGCGTGCTGCGCGATCCGATCACCATTCCCCCCGACATGAAGATCCGCGATGTGATTGCACTATCACATCAGTACGGCATCTCGGGTTTCCCGGTGCTGGAAGGCAAGACCGTGGTTGGCATCATCACCAACCGCGACCTGCGTTTCGAGGAAGAGCTGGACGCGCCCGCGCGCGCCAAGATGACCCCGCGCGAGAAGCTGGTCACGGTTGGCGAAGACGCCTCGCTGGAAGACGCCAAGCGCCTGATGAACCGCCACCGCCTCGAGCGCGTGCTGGTGGTCAACCAGGCCTTCGAACTGCGCGGCCTGATCACGGTCAAGGACATCCAGAAGGCAGTGGAGCATCCGCTGGCCAGCAAGGATGACCGCGGCCAGCTGCGCGTAGGCGCGGCGGTTGGCGTGGGCCCCGACAACGACGAGCGTATCGAGTTGCTGGTCAAGGCCGGCGTCGACGTGATCGTGGTCGACACCGCGCACGGCCACAGCCAGGGCGTGCTGGACCGCGTGCGCTGGGTCAAGCAGAACTTCCCGCAGGTGCAGGTGATCGGCGGCAATATCGCCACCGGCGCTGCCGCGCGCGCGCTGGTCGATCATGGCGCCGACGGTGTCAAGGTCGGCATCGGCCCGGGCTCGATCTGTACCACCCGTATCGTGGCAGGCGTGGGCGTGCCGCAGATCACCGCGGTCTCCAACGTGGCCGAAGCCCTCAAGGGCACCGGCGTGCCGCTGGTGGCCGACGGCGGCATCCGCTACTCGGGCGACATCGCCAAGGCGCTGGCAGCCGGCGCGCATGTGGTCATGATGGGCGGCATGTTCTCCGGTACCGAAGAGGCCCCGGGCGAAGTGTTCCTGTACCAGGGCCGCTCGTTCAAGAGCTACCGCGGCATGGGTTCGGTGGGCGCGATGAAGGACGGCGCTGCCGATCGCTACTTCCAGGAAGACAACACCGCCAACGTCGACAAGCTGGTTCCCGAGGGGATTGAAGGCCGCGTGGCCTACAAGGGTTCGGTCACGGCCATCATCCACCAGATGTGCGGCGGCGTGCGCGCCTCGATGGGTTACTGCGGCAGCAGCTCCATCGAAAGCTGGCACGACACCGCAGAGTTCGTGCAGATCACGGCCGCCGGCATGCGCGAATCGCATGTGCACGACGTGCAGATCACCAAGGAAGCGCCGAACTACTACATCGACTAAGCCGGTCTCGATGAACTGGCGGCTGCGCGGGACCCGACGGTCCTGCCAGCCGCGCGCCGGCTGCGCCCACCGGCGTAGCCTGCAAGGGCCAGCGCGGCCGGGATTGCCGGCCACGCTGCGCCCCCAAGCCACGCTACTTGCCTGGCCGGAGGAGCTCTGATGAAAGTATTGCTGCGTGCCGTGCTGTTCCTCGATGCCTTGCTGAATCTGCTGCTCGGCGCCGTCTTGCTGCTTTCGCCTTTCACGACCTTTTACAGCGCGCTGCAATTGCCGCAGCCGCAGCCCCCCATGTACGGGCAACTGCTTGGCGTGGCGCTGGTCGGCCTGGCCTTGCTGCTGTGGCAGGCGACCGTCAACGGGCAGCTCACGGTCGCGGTGGCGCGGACGGTTGGACAGGTCAACCTGGCCAGCGCGCTGCTGATCGTGACCTGGATGCTTATGCTCGACCTGCCGGTGCAGGGCGCCGGAAAGATCTGGCTGCCGGTGCTGGCCGCGGTAATGGCCTTCTTCGCGGCGGTGCAGATCCCGGCCGCCAAGCGCGTGCGCGTGCGAGAACGCGCGCAGCGCGAGCTGCAAAAAGAGACGCAAAACAAGGATGCCGGCGCGGCCCCCGTGGCACGCCGGCCGCAATCACCTGAATACCGGCGTGAGCCCGGTGTCACGCCTCCGCCCGGTTATGGTCCGGGCACCGAAGTGATGCCCGAGCCCCTGCCGGACGAAACGCCATCCGCCCATCATGCACGACAAAATCCTAATCCTTGATTTCGGCTCGCAGGTTACGCAGCTGATCGCCCGCCGCGTGCGCGAAGCGCACGTCTACTGCGAGATTCACCCGAACGACGTCACGGAAGAATTCGTGCGCGAGTTCGCGCCCAAGGGCATCATCCTGTCCGGMAGCCACGCCAGCACCTACGAAGACCACCAGCTGCGCGCGCCGCAGGCGGTGTGGGACCTCGGYGTGCCGGTGCTGGGCATCTGCTACGGCATGCAGACCATGGCCGTGCAACTGGGCGGCAAGGTGGAGTGGAGCGACCATCGCGAGTTCGGTTACGCCGAGATGCGCGCGCATGGCCATACCGCGCTGCTCAAGGACCTGGAGGATTTCTCCACGCCCGAAGGCCACGGCATGCTCAAGGTCTGGATGAGCCACGGTGACAAGGTCGCCGAGCTGCCGCCGGGCTTCAAGCTGATGGCCTCCACGCCCAGTTGCCCGATCGCCGCCATGGCCGACGAAGCGCGCGGCTACTACGCCGTGCAGTTCCACCCGGAAGTTACGCATACCGCCAAGGGCCGCGACATTCTGGAGCGCTTCGTGCTGAAGATCGCCGGCGCCAAGGCTGACTGGGTGATGCACGACCATATCGCTGAAGCCGTCGCCAAGATCCGCGAGCAGGTGGGTGACGAGGAAGTGATTCTCGGCCTGTCCGGCGGCGTTGATTCCTCGGTGGCCGCAGCCCTGATCCATCGCGCCATCGGCGACCAGCTCACCTGCGTATTCGTCGACCACGGCCTGCTTCGCCTGAACGAAGGCAAGATGGTCATGGACATGTTCGCCGGCCGCCTGCACGCCAAGGTCATTGCCATCGACGCGTCCGAGCAGTTCCTCGGCCACCTCGCCGGCGTGACCGATCCCGAGCAGAAACGCAAGATCATCGGCCGCGAATTCGTCGAAGTGTTCCAGGCCGAGGCCAAGAAACTGACCAACGCCAAATGGCTGGCGCAGGGCACGATCTACCCCGACGTGGTCGAGTCCGGCGGCACCAAGACCAAGAAGGCCACCACCATCAAGAGCCACCACAACGTGGGCGGCCTGCCGGAAACGCTGGGCCTGAAGCTGCTCGAGCCGCTGCGCGASCTGTTCAAGGACGAAGTCCGCGAACTCGGCGTGGCGCTTGGCCTGCCGCCGGAGATGGTCTACCGCCATCCCTTCCCGGGCCCGGGCCTGGGCGTGCGTATCCTGGGTGAGGTCAAGCGCGACTACGCCGAGCTGCTGCGCCGGGCCGACGCGATCTTTATCGAAGAACTGCGTGGCACGGTTGCCACCGAGCAGGACGCTGCAGCGGGCATGTGCGAGCCTTCGCAAGTAGGCAAGAGCTGGTACGACCTGACCAGCCAGGCCTTTGCGGTGTTCCTGCCGGTCAAGTCGGTCGGCGTGATGGGCGACGGACGCACCTACGACTACGTCGTGGCGCTGCGCGCGGTACAGACCACCGACTTCATGACGGCGCACTGGGCGCACCTGCCGTACGCGCTGTTGG
The DNA here is from genome assembly GCF_056396665.1 of Cupriavidus sp. 05T313. Lineage (NCBI taxonomy): Bacteria > Pseudomonadati > Pseudomonadota > Betaproteobacteria > Burkholderiales > Burkholderiaceae > Cupriavidus > Cupriavidus sp. 05T313. The sequence goes on from NZ_JBFTLX010000134.1 coordinate 6,725, forward strand.
GTCGTTGCTCGAACCGCATCATCAATGAGGTGCGTGGTTTGAACCGCGTGGTGTATGACGTGTCGGGGAAACCGCCGGCTACGATCGAGTGGGAGTGAACCTCATTTTGGTGCATTTTCTGGCGCCACCTGGCAATGACAGGCAGTAGCAGTAAGTGATCCAAGCCCGCGATTCTGCGGGCTTTTTTTCGCCCGGCTGCATCCAGATTTCTGGCATTGATAGGCAGTATCAGGCGGCGAAAGAGGCCGGGTACGGCACTTCGCGGATCAGGGCAGTGAGTTCTCCTGCGCGCGCGCCAGCGCGCTCGTGCGGTTGCGCACGCCGAGCTTCGCAAAGATGTTGTGAAGGTGCCATTTGACCGTGGCCTCCGACACGAACAGGCTTTGCGCCAGTATCACGGCCGATTTCGAGGCGGCGTAGGAGCCAAACAGCGGCACACCGTTGGTGCCGGCCAGCGACGAGATGTTGACCACCGCACCCTTGCCCGAGGCGGYGAGCGCGCCCAGCGAGTGCTTCATGCCGAGGAACACGCCCATGACGTTGATGCTCATGAGGCGGCCGACCCCTTCCTCGCTCTGGTCGAACAGCGGCTTGACGATCTCGATGCCGGCGTTGTTGACCAGCGTATCGAGCCCGCCGAAGGCGGCCGTGGCCGCCTCCACCGCGCGGACCCAGTCAGCGCTCCTGGTGACGTCGCAGGGCACGAAGCGCGCCTGCGGGCCCAGTTCGTCCGCGGCGCTGGCGGCCCCGGCCTCGTCGATGTCGGCCAGCATTACCCGTGCACCGCGTTCGACGAACAACCGGGCGATGGCAAGGCCGAGCCCCTGCGCCGCACCGGTGATGAGGGCGTTGCGGCCCTGTAGTTCGATCATGTCGTTGTCTCCTGTCCGCCTGTGATCGGCGGTGGAGACATTGCAACAGGCGCGGGCGGATGAGCAGCCCACCTAAAGGATGGTTTTTCGTGCTGCGGCGCACCAGGGCCTGGCGCGCGTAGTTGCGCTTGTACGCGAGCCTGGACGCTCCGTGGCGGCCGCACCAGCCCTGGCTGGCGGCGCGGATCGTGGCCATGGTATGGGTAGCGATGATGCCTCGCTGGACCACTGCGCGAAGGGGAGGGAGTTTGTCGGTATCCGTTGCGGCATCGACCGGTTGATTCCACACCGACTTCGGCCAAGCAAGGGCAGGAGAAGGTCGACGTCCGGCGACCCCAACTGGCTGTCCAGAGGTACAAGTGAGTAAGCGTGTGCGTCCGAAATTCTCTCTCGCTTCGATGCGGTAGGCCTCGGAACATCCAATCCCGTTTTTTACCTATACTTTCCCGCGCTGAACGCTGAATTCAGTAACCGTTTTCCGGTGGAGTAGCCCGCACATTCACGGGTGCACCCTGGATCGGTTTTTTGAGGACGTGTACGTGTTCCCCCCATGTCCAAGAACGCCAGACGCGCCTATCGGGCTGAAATTTTTCCACCCCCAACTAATGGTTCCGAGGGCAGCGACCGAACCCTGCTGTATTTCGGTTGGCTGACCCTGTTCATCTATCTGGCAACGCCGGCCGGTTATCTGATTGACATACAGACGTCGTACATACTCAAGAACCAGTTGCATGCGACGGCGACGCAGATCTCGACATTCCGGCTGGTTACGGGCATACCCGTGTACTTTGCGTTCGCTTTCGGCCTCGCGCGCGACCAATGGGACCCGATGGGATTGCGCGATCGCGGCTTCTTCCTGATTTTCGCTCCGGCGACCGCGGTGGCATTCATCTGGATGGCGTTTTCGGGTTTCTCATACGCGGGACTGGTCATCGGGATGCTGCTGGCGATGCTGTCGTCCCGATTTATCGCCGCAGCCTATCAGGGGCTGGTCGCTCTGGTGGGCCAGGAGAAGCGCATGTCCGGGCGCCTGAGCGCTCTGTTGAATGTGGTCAGTTCCGTCCCGGTCGTTGCGGGAGCGTTTGCTTCCGGGTACTTTTCCGATCATCTTGCCGCGAAAGAAGCCTTCGTCCTGGCTGCGATGTTCACTTTATTGATTGCCGTGATGGGACTCTGGAAGCCCGTTTCCGTCTTCGGCCATACCTACGAGCACCCGCAAGCCAGGGGCGCGGATCTTGTTGGGAATGTCAGGCGGCTGGCGAAGCATAAGGCCGTTTATCCAGCGGTTCTCATCTGCTTTCTGTGGAACTTTGCGCCAGGATCGGCCACTCCGCTGCAGTTCTATCTGACCAATGAGCTGCATGCATCGGATTCCGTTTACTCGTACTACAACGGGATCTTTGCCGCCGCGTTCATCCCGACATTCCTGCTGTATGGCTTTCTGTGCAAGAGCGTATCGCTGAACAAGCTGCTGTGGTGGGGAACGATCGTCGCAGTGCCGCAGATGATTCCGCTGGCATTCATTCACTCTGCGAATCTTGCGCTTGTATTGGCGGCACCGATAGGGCTGATGGGCGGTGTAGCCACGGCAGCATACTTCGATCTCGCGATGCGGTCCTGCCCGCCAGGCTTGCAAGGAACCTTGATGATGCTGGTGGAAGGCGTTCTCGCGCTTTCGGCGCGTGCCGGCGATCTATTGGGCTCATGGATCTACAACAGCAGTTCAACGCACGGATTCACATATTGTGTGATCGCGACGACCGTGGTGTACGCACTGATCCTGCTCTTGATCCCGCTGACGCCGAAAGAACTGATTGCTACCAGGGATGGCGAACCTTCGAGGTGAGGCGTCGGCGGAGTCGACAGAAGTTCATTGCCGTGACCGACCAAAGTCAGGCACCGGGTACGTGATAACATTCGCATGTGAACTAAATGGCATCTTTTATCCGTCAAAGACATGGAGCATCGACTCGTCTATCTATTGAACGTCGGCCAGCGTCGACTGCATAGGTGGTCACAAGCGCGCACGGCCGCGGGTGGCGTGACAGCGGCCCAGGCTGGACTGCTTTTCTTTCTGGGCAGGAACGACGGGGCGCTGATGGGCGAGGCTGCCGCAGCGCTGGATCTGGGCGCACCCGGGATGAGCGGTCTGGCTGACCGGACCGAAAGGGCGGGCCTGATCGAGCGCCGGCCGGACGAGACCGATCGCCGTGCATCGCGCCTATGGCTGACGGAGGCAGGACGCTTGGCTCGCCGGCGTTCGAAGGCTGGCATGAAGGAAACAAATGCCAGGCTGACCGAAGGTTTCACCACGGCCGAAATTGACGTGGTGGCGCGGTGGCTGACCAGCCTGCAGACGAAGTTTCCGGCCGCCGACGAAGGCGAGTTGTAACCTGGGCAGCGGCCGGACAGCGAATCACTCGACTTACTGCAGGGCGACCTTGGTGAAGTCCGGTTTGCGCTTCTCGGCGAAGGCCGAGAATGCTTCCTTGGCTTCGGCACTGGCCAGCCGCTCCTCGAACCTGGCGCTTTCGCTGTTCATCTGCGAAACCAGTTTCTCCGCGTCGCGCATGAGCTTTTTCATTGCACTAAGGGAGCCGGCGGGCCTGGCGGCAATCTTTTCGGCCATCAGGCGCGCGTCCGCCCGCAGCTGGTCATTGGCGCAAACTTTGTTCGCGATGCCCCATGCCACGGCGGTTTGCGCGTCAAGCGGCTCGCCCAGCGCGAACATCTCAAAGGCCCTGACGTGCCCGATACGCAGGGGAAGCAGGTAACTTGAAGCCGCCTCGGGAACAAGGGCAAGGTTCACGAAGGGCGTGATCAGCAGCGCATCCTGCGCGAGCACGACGTAATCGCAATGCAGCAGCATGGTGGTGCCGACGCCGACGGCCTTGCCGTTGACCGCGGCGACAATCGGTACGGTCGAGTTGGCAAGGGCGCGCAGAAAGCGGTGCACGTGGCGTTCGCCGGGGCCATTTCCTGCCGCTATCGCTGCGAATTCGCCCACATCATTGCCCGCCGTAAAAATGTCCCCGTCGCCTTGCAGCAGCAATACCCGGATATTGCGGTCCTGCTGTGCCTGCTCGATAGTGTCGGCGAGCGCGCCGTACATCTCGTTCGTCAATGCATTCTTCTTGTCCGGCCGGGCAAGCGTAATGGTCAGGACGCCGCCGCTAAGGTCAACACGAATTTCCGAGCTCATGGTCTGTCTCCAGATGGGTTGCGTAATGCCGTGCAGGCATTCAATTTAACTTCGCATGCGAAGTATATATGTAATTCGCGTGCGAAGTAAACCGCTGGCCGATCGAGAACCATATCTGCCCCCCCGGAAATGACTTGCCGGGAGCGGGTCTCGACGGCGAGTGCCTGCAGTGGGCAGCCGTGCGAGACGCAGTACGCATTAGAGGAACGGCAAAATGTTCGCCATCGCGCGCGTCACGTAGGCCTCCTTTTCCCCCACTGGCGCCACATAGTGAATCGCGCTACGTGCAGCGTCGACGCCTTCCAGGCGTGCGATGAACCAGGCCGCCAGATACTGCGAGGACAGACATCCGCCGGCGGTCGCGACGTTTCCCTTGGCCACGAATGGCTGATTGAGCACAGCCACACCTGCCTCCTCGACCCACGGCTTGGTGGTCAGGTCCGTGCAGGCCGGAACGTCGTCCAGCAGGCCCAGCTTGGCAAGCATGAGCGTGCCCGAGCACTGCGCGCCCAGCAACTGGCGCGTCGGGTCGAACCTCAGCTGCGACATCAGCGCGGCATCGGCGACGACGTCCCGGGTCCGTATCCCGCTACCCACCAGCACGGCGTCCGCGTCGCATGCGTCCTTCAGCGACGCTTGCGCCTCCATCACCACACCGTTCATCGAGCGCACCTTGTCCGCCGGACTGGCGATCGACACCCGCCAGCCCGGCTGCTTGATCCGGTTGAGGATGCCGAGTGCGATCAGCGAGTCGAGTTCGTTGAAACCTTCAAAGGTCAGGATGGYGATGTGCATGTCGGTCCTCGTGCGAGTGGAAACGCTGTATTGCGCCATCGTAGAACCGATATTCAATACATCCAAATAATTGTCATGGATACGCTCAGGCATGCCTCACTCATCGCGAGTGCCAAATCGAGCGCCCCATCCCACCTGCGGAAGCTGACTCAAACTGTAGCCGCCTCTGGCTAGCCACGCGCATCGCGGTGCAGCGTTTGCAAGCGCGGAGGGGGCGCCGCCGAAGGGCAAACTTGTCCCAGCGGCAATCGACCTTTGCAGATATTGGCAGCAAGGCGGTCGACACATTGCTTGTAGCGCATCCGAGCATCGCAGAGTGTATCCATGACAATTATTTGAATGTACTGGTTGTCGGATTTACGATGGCGCCGTAGCCCAGTTGGCCGGCATCGCCCTGGTGGTGAAGCGAGCATCAGCGCCGAAGATTCGTCTGCCCGTCCAGAAATGGGGCCGTCGAGTGTTGCTGGGGTCAGTCCGAACTCAACCTGATATGAAGGAGCGCAATTGAAATCGTCCGACAACTCTTTCTCGCAAGCACGACGGCTGACCCGCGAGGTGGCCGACATGGCAGAGAAAACGGAGAGATCATGGATGACTTCCTGATTGCCTTCGGCGCGCTCTGGTTTGTGATCTGTTTGTACGCCGGCCTGGCGTATCACATCAGGGGGATTGGGCCAGGCGCGGCACCACAGAGCAAGTCTCTTCCATGGATCCGCAAGGAGACCTTCATGCCTGCAGACACTGCATCCGCCTCTGCGGCTTGCCATCCTCGTGGGCGAAGGAGGAACTCGCGGCAGCGATTGCTACGGTGCGCGACGAGGTCATCGGGGCGAATTCGTTCTTCGCGCAGGTAATGTCGCACGACGTCCGCCATATAACCACGCCATGGGCGGCAGAACGCTCAGGCACGATCAGGTCTTTGTGCATGGGCAAGTCCGGGGGGCGAACGCGCGAACAGATGGAACCATTGAATCGGCTCGTACGTGTACGGGTCAAACGCGATCGTGTGGACTGCCGTACCCATAGCGCTCTTCACGGCGCCGCCGGCTTCCGAGACGACATGGATTTCGCAGGCATGGGCCGGCACCTTGAAGTTGGCCATCTCGAAGAAAGAAGCGGCGGCCATATCGACGGACTGGAAGCCGGGGAACACCACGACTCCGATGCGCTTCATCTTGTCCTAAAAGGAGGGAAATTCGTCATTCAGGCCTCAGGGTGGGCATCTACCATGGAGCTGTCAATCCGCTCGGCATGAGGACTCCAGATGAGCGCTACCGACAGCTCGAAGGGAAACACGATTCAACTGAACGTGGCTGCGCTGACCCGGCTCACCCTGGCGGTCGCTTGGGGCATGGCTGGTTTCGAATGTCAGGAAGGGGGTGTCGAATGAATAGCACTGCACTGGCCTRCACCGCCGTGCTTGGTCTGCTCTTGTTCGCACTTGGACTCGCCATCTCGGTCCTGCGCACTCGTGTCGGCGTGCTGAGCGGATACGCTCCTGAGCCTGATCGGCTGCTGACGAAACTGGTTCGCGCTCACGGCAACACTGCCGAGTACGTCCCGTTCTTCGCGTTGCTTTTTCTGTACCTCGGCTTTCGGAATCCGCCTCACTGGCAGCTCTGGTGCATGGCAGGTGCAACTGCCTGCCGCTTGCTCCTGGTGGTTGGACTACTTGCTTGGCCATCGATGACGAAGCCCAATCCGGCTCGCGCTATCGGAGCCTTGGGAACTTACGCGTTCGGGATAGCCCTCTGTGTTGCATTGCTCAACGGCCGCTAGCTCTCTGGCCGCGTCGCGCGGTCTGATTTCATGCCGGATCCTGGGGTCCTGGTGTGGCCCTTCGTTCGCCAAGCTTCACGTTGCAAGGGCTGACCATCCGCCCGGTTACCGGCATTGCATGTGCGCGTGCCCCGGTGCAATGGAGCGAAGCATTCGTGTTCTGCGCAGAGAGCGAAGCGTGCGGCGCGCATTCGAGCACATTGAATCGACCTGAAGAGGAGAGGTACTGATGTCGAATCGGATCAACACCGGTCGTCGGCGCTTTGTTGGGACGGCGGCCGTCAGCGCAGGTGCGATGGAACTGGTCTTGAGCGGGCTGGCGCACGCACAGTCCAGTCAAGCCAGCGGGCCTGCTGCAGGCGCGAACGCCTCAGCGTCGAGTGCATCGTTCACCGAGATCAGGCAGATCGATGCCGGCGCTCTGAATGTCGGTTATGCCGAAGTCGGCCCGGGTACCGGCCCGGTCGTGATCTTGCTCCATGGCTGGCCATACGACATCCACAGCTTCGTCGACGTCGCGCCTCGGCTCGCGTCGGCGGGCTATCGGGTGGTGGTTCCGTACCTGCGCGGCTACGGGACGACGCGGTTTCTTTCCAGCGACGCGGTCCGCAATGGCCAGCAGGCGGTGCTCGCCGTCGACGTCATCGCGCTGATGGATGCGCTGAAGATCGAGAGGGCGATCATCGGCGGTTTCGACTGGGGTGCACGCACGGCCAACGTCGTCGCGGCGCTGTGGCCGGAGCGCTGCAAGGCGCTGGTATCGGTGAGCGGCTATTTGATCGGCAGCCAGCAAGCCAACAAGGCGCCCTTGCCGCCGCAGGCGGAGCTCACGTGGTGGTACCAGTTCTACTTCGCGACGGAGCGTGGCAGGCGCGGCTATGAAGCCAACCGGCACGACTTCACGAAGCTCATCTGGCAACTCGCATCGCCGAAATGGCATTTCGACGATGCGACGTTCGAGCGATCCGCAAAAGCCTTCCAGAACCCGGATCACGTGGCAATCGTGATCTACAACTACCGCTGGCGATTGGGTCTTGCGGACGGGGAGCCGCAGTACGACGCGCTCGAAAAGCGTCTCGCAGCCGCGCCGGTCATCACCGTGCCGACCATCACTCTCGAAGGCGACGCCAATGGTGCGTCTCATCCCGAGCCTGCAGCGTACGCGAAGAAATTTTCCGGCAAATACACGCACCGGACCATGGGAGGCGGAATCGGCCACAATCTGCCGCAGGAAGCGCCCAAGGCCTTTGCGGACGCGGTGATCGAGGTTGCCGGCTACTAAGTGCCAACGTGTCGCGTGGGCTGCCTGCGATGCTAACGGCTCACTCCACACATTTGAGGAAAAGCCCATCATGAACCGTTTGTTGAAGAGATGTCTCGCATCGGCGATGTTGCTCGCCAGCGTGTTTCCGCTGAATGCGGCCCATGCCGCCCAGCCGCAGGATCTGAAAGGAACGAACGTCGTGCTTGTGCACGGCGCTTTCGCCGACGGTTCCAGCTGGAATCGGGTGATCCCGCTGCTCGAAGCGCACGGTCTTCACGTGGTTTCGGTTCAGAACCCGCTCAGCTCGCTTGCGGATGATACGGCGGCGACCAGGCGTGCGATAGAACTGCAAACCGGTCCGGTTGTGCTCGTAGGCCATTCGTGGGGCGGTTTCGTGATCACCCAGGCCGGCAACGACGATAAAGTCAAGGCACTCGTGTACGTGGCCGCTCTCGTTCCGGATAGCGGCGTATCGGTCAACGACATGATGAAAGGCAAGCCGGCGCCGGCCTGGGCAGGGAAATTGAGGAAAGACTCCGCAAACTTCCTGACGTTGTCCACCGACGCCGTGGTGAATGATTTCGCCCAGGATCTGACGCCGGCACAAGCACGCACCCTCGCAGCGACGCAAGGACCGTGGTTCGCGGGCTCTCTGGACGACAAGGTGAGCATCGCCGCGTGGCACACGAAGCCGTCGTGGTTCGTGGTCGCCAACCAGGATCGCATGATCGATCCGCGAGCCGAGGAAGCAATGGCAAAGCAGATCGGCGCAACAACGATACACGTCGATTCAAGTCACGTCGCAATGTTGAGTCATCCGAAGGCGGTTGCCGCCGCGATCATCGCAGCGGCCAGCAAAGTCCAGTAGCTGGCGCACCAGCCTGAATTCAGTCGGACATCAGGCTGGCCTGCGAGCAATCATTTCCGCCACCTCGTCACACCACGCGATATAGGCCTGTTCAGCCAGCACGCCGCGGCGCGTCACCAACAGCGGTCCAAGCTGATCCTCGCTCAGCTCGGCCTGCCTTGCGAGAAAAAATTCAAGCTGGACCTGGTGGTCTGCACGCACCTCACGGATCTGCTGCAACGCTGCCTCGCGCGACAGCAAATCGAAGCACAACACCCGCAGTATCTGTTCGTCCTTGATGGCCGGGCGCGGTGAACCTTTCGCCACCCAAGACCTCAGCTTCTCGCGTCCGGCAACAGTCATGCTGTAGATCGAGCGTTCCGGCCCGCGCGTTCCCGGCAAGCGCTCCGATGTGATGAGTCCATCCGTCTCCAGTTCTCGCAAAGCCGGGTACACCGAGCTGTGCTCGACCGACCAGCAATGCTGGCCCGCCATCTGCAGCCATTTGGTCAGTTCATAGCCGGAACGCGGCTGGCAATGTATCCCGGCAAGAAGAACATGCTTCAGCGGCTTTTCCTTGCTTGCCCTGGCTTCCTTCAGATCACTCACTCGCATTGCTCCTTGATTGCGTCAGCGCGCACGCGGAATGACTATGTTTTTTTTGACATAGTCAAAAAACCGTGCCACTATGTATTTTTCTACATACTGAATCTTACCCTATTCCCAGGGCAGCGACTGCGCCAGGCGTGGCGGCGTTGACCGGGTGCGGCCAGTCCGCCGTGTCGCCGCCTCTGAGCGCCAAGGTTGCCTGGACGAGGCGGCGCCGGCCGGTGCCGACAACATCAGCTACACCGGTTTCATTTTGATCATTGATACAAGGRAGAGACTCATGTCCCAAGAAACCATCCTCGTCACCGGCGCCGCCGGCAGCGTCGGCTCGACCGCGCGCGCGGCCATCGCCATCCTGCTGGAGCAAGGCCATCGCGTACGCGCCATGGTGCGCAATCTGGACAAGCGCGCCGACATGCTGGGCGACCTGGGCGCCGAAGTCGTGGTCGCCGACATGCTCGACATCGTTGCCGTGCGCGCGGCCATGCAAGGCTGCTCAGTGGTCTATTTCACGATGTCGGTTTCGCCCGACTACCTGGAAGCAGCCGCCAACGTCGCGGTCACAGCCAAGAGCCTGGGTGTGAAGGCCTTCGTCAATCTGTCGCAGATGACGCTGTCGCAGATGAGCGAGACAGAGACCACCGGCAGCCCGCAACAGAAGCAGCACTGGCTCGCAGAGCAGATGCTGCGTTGGTCCGGCCTGCCGGTGGTCTACCTGCGTCCAACTGCTTTCTTCGAAGGCTTGTTCCTGCCGGCGGCCAAGGGCATCCGCGACGACAACGCCATCCGCCTGCCGTTCGCCGACGGCAAGACCTCGCCGATCGCCGCCGCCGATGTGGGGGCTGTCGCCGCAGCTGTGCTGGCCAACCCGGAGCCGCATATCGGCAAGCTCTACGAACTGACCGGCCCCCAGTCGCTGACGATGGCGGAGCTCGCACAGGAGTTCAGCGGCGCTCTGGGCCGCACCATCCAATACGTCAACGTGCCACCGCAGATCTKGGAGGCCAAGCTCCAGGAGATCCAGCAGCCGGCGCATCTGACCGCACACCTGGTCGTCATGGCCCAGCTACATCGCGATAACCGCTACGACCGCATGACCGGCACCTTCGAGCAGTTGGTCGGCCGTGCGCCGATTTCCGCCGCCGAATTCGCTAGCCGCCACGCGGCCGCGTTCACGCCTGCCTGATCCTCGCTATCAAAAAGGAAACAACGATGGAATTCGTTCTCGCTTTTCAACAGCCACCGAACAGCTATGAAATCCACGCCGATCCGCTCAAAGGGCAGCAAGTCTCGCTAGCGTGGAAACAGTATATGGGCGCCATGGCGGCCGCCGGCGTCATGCGGGCCGGCACGCAACTCGATCCGCGCAACGCCAGCACCGTGCGGGTGCGGGACGGCCAGCGCGAAGTCCAGGATGGCCCATCCCCGGAAGGGCGCGCGCTATTTGGCGGCTTTGTGGTGATCAATGTCGAGACGCTGGAAGAGGCTTTGAACTGGGCTGAGCGCAGCCCCAGCTCATCAGCCGGATTTACGGAAGTCATCCCGGTCCTGCCGATCATCCGCGCGTAGGTCCGCGTAAGCGCTTGCAGATGGCACTGTCATCGCCGTTGCCTCGCTCTTCCCGCAACTGTGGCCAGCCCGTTCAACTGGCTGCGCATGCCCGAGGACGTCGACCGGCGCTTGCAAGTATTCGTGCAGCTGCTGGCCAACTGCCCATGAAACCTGCGTTTTGCATGTTTCCTACTCAACTAAGGGATTTCAGATGATCCGCACACACATGCTAAGGCGGGCGATTACAGCCGCCGCTTTCGCCGTTGCCGCCAACCTTGTCCTGGCTACGGTCAATGACCACGCGGGAGGGCCAGCTGTCGGCACAGTTCAGCCGAACGGCAATGCCTGCAGCGAACTTGCGGGCGACCCGCTGGACAACGCGCGCGAAGCCGACGGAACACTCTACGGATATCGCGTCTGAGGGCGCGTTTGGAGACTGGTCAGCCGCTGGGTTTCAGCGAACGGCGGAGCCGACCTGTTTTGTCTCGAGCGGCCGAACGGCAATCCACCATTGCAGAATCAGGTCCCCGGCAGCTATCTTGTCAGTGGTGAGGGCGGTTGGCGATATTGCCTGTCGGCAGTTCGGACCGCGGCCCTGCGAGCTGCCACACTGCCGGGAGATGCGCACCATGCACCTGGGAAAATCGTACACCGTATCCGAGTTCACGTTCTGGTCGAGACGGCAACTCTATGCCTCGCTAGCATGCGGTTCGCTGCCCGTTCTCCTTTATCAGTTCTTCGGGCTGAAATGGCTGTCGATTCCGGTCTCGGTTGTGCTGCTGCTGGGCACGGCCACGTCATTCATCGTGGGTTTCAGGAACGTGCAGACCTACAGCAGAGCCTTGGAGGCGCAGCAAATCTGGACTGAGATACTGAATGGCAGCCGATGTCTGGGTGTGATGGGCCGGGACTTTCTGGCGGGGCAGGCAGCCGGGCGGGAACTGATTCTCCGGCATTGCG
>NZ_JBFTLX010000135.1:0-18515 GCF_056396665.1 Cupriavidus sp. 05T313
AGAGGGACCCATGTTTGAGTATCGAGAGGGACCCATGTTTGAGTATCGCCTTAAGGCGATGCGAGTTTGGGTCCCGGCCGCTCTTTTCGCCGGATCCCGAGGGGGTGTCGCCCCATCCGGCGCGCCTTCTTTGCCTACTTTCTTGGCRAGACAAGAAAGTAGGTCGCCCCCCGCAGGGGGGTGAAACCGCCTTTGACTTTAGGTTTTAGATTTTAGGTTTTAGGTTTTAGGTTTTAGGTTTTAGGTTTCAAAGCCCATATCCCCACGCATTCCGAGTCAGCCATGTCCTACCGCATCCATCTCCTCGAATCCCAGCAATCATTCGAAGCCGGCGCCGGCGAAACGGTGCTGGACGGTGCCCTGCGCGCCAACGTGCAGATGGCGCACGACTGCCGCTTCGGCGGCTGCGCCACGTGCCGCGTCAGGCTGGTCGAAGGCGCGGTGGCCTATGACGAGTACCCCATGGGCCTGACCCCGGAAGAAGAGGCCGAAGGCTTTGCGCTGGCATGCCAGGCCCGGCCCACCAGCGACCTGGTGATCAGCACCGCGCGGCCGGGCGAGCCATGCGCCGAACCCGCGCGGCACACCGCCGTGATCCGCAATATCGCGCCGCTCAGCGCCGACGTGGTGCACCTGACGCTGGAACTGCCGCAGGCGGAAACGCTCGACTACCGCCCCGGCCAGTACCTGAAGATCTTCACCGGCGACGGCATCGCGCGCAGCTTCTCGATGGCGTCGGTGCCGAGAGACCGCACGGTGGACCTGCACGTGCGCCGCATTCCCGGCGGCTACTTTACCGAACGCCTGCTGGCCAGCTTGCGCTCGGACGACCGGCTCGACGTGGAGCTGCCTCTGGGCGGCTTCTATTTCCGCAAGGACGACTATCGTCCGCTGGTGATGGTGGCCACCGGCACCGGCCTCGCCCCGATCAAGAGCATCCTTGAATCGCTGATGGACGATCCGGACTGCCCGCCGGTCTCGCTGTACTGGGGCATGCGCACCGCGGCGGATCTCTACATGCACGAGCAGATCCAGGCGTGGGGCGCGCGTCTCTACGATTTCCAGTACGTACCGGTGCTGTCGCGCGCGGACGAGGCATGGAGCGGCCGGCGCGGTCATGTGCAGCACGCCGTCGCCGCCGACCTGCCGGACCTGTCCGAACATGCGATCTACCTGTGCGGCTCGCCGGACATGATCCGCGACGCGCGCGAGACGTTCCTCGCGCTCGGTGCCAGCGGCGCGCATATCTACGCGGACAGCTTCACCTTCCAACGCAGCTGAACCCACGCGCACGTGGCGGGCCAGGCGCTCGCCATGTCGCGCGACCACATGACGAACATGTCCGACCAATCCGGCAGTGTTCCACCCGGCGCCAAGGCGGCGCTTTCCGGCGATAACCTCGGCACGCGCCATTCGCCGCTGTTCGCGCTGGTGACCGACACGCTGCGCCAGCGCATCGTCGGCGGCGCCTACCGCCAGGGCGACCGGCTGGTGGAACACACACTGTCGGCCGAGCTGGGCGTGTCGCGCGTGCCGGTGCGCGAAGCGCTGCGCGCGCTGGCGGCCGAAGGGTTGGTCAGCATCGAGCCGCGCCGCGGCGCCTCGGTGGCTTGCCTGTCGGAGCATGTCGCCAGGGAAATGGTCGAAGTGCGCGCCACCCTGGAGGGCCTCAATGCCAGGCTGGCCGCGCAGCGGCGCGACCCGCGGCTGGTCGCCGAGTTGCAGGAGGTCCTGCGCCAGGGCAGCGCGGCCGCCCGCGAGGACGAGGCCGAGTGCCTGCTCGCGCTCAACTTCCGTTTTCATGAGGTGCTGGGCACCATCGCCGCCAACAGCGTGCTGCAAGACATGATGCGCTCGCTGCGTGAGCGCACCGGGCTGGTATTCGCGCCGGCTCACCACCTGCGCGCCCAGCAGAACTGGGACGAGCACGCGCAGATCCTGAAGGCGGTGATTGCCGGCGATGCCGATCTTGCATCGCTGCTGGCCACGCGGCACGTCTATAGCGCCGCGGAGGCGGCAACGCCCGCCGGCGGCTAGCCAGCCCCCCAGCGGTGCAGCGCTGCGGCGATGGCGTGGTCGAGATGCTCCATGCCGAAGGTCACATCCTGTATCACCCCGTTGACGAAGAAGGCCGGCGTGCCGCGCACATGGCTGGCGATGCCGCTCTGCTGGTGCTCGCGCACACGCTGGAGGTAGGAGTGGGACTTCATGTCGTAGTCATAGCGCTCAAGATCCAGTTCCAGCGCGGCGGCGTACTGCCGCAAGGCCGCGGGCTTGAGTCCGTGATGCCGCTCGAACATTTGCTGGTGCATCGGCCAGAACTTGTGCTGGGCTCCGGCCGCCTCGGCCGCTTCGGCGGCGCCCTCGGCCAGCTGGTGCCAGGCGGTCAGCGGGAAATGGCGGTACACAAAGCACACGCGGTCGTGGTAACGGCTGAGCAGGATCTTCACGCCGCCATAGGCCAGGTGGCAATACTGGCATTCGAAGTCACCGTACTCGACCACGGTGACGTGGGCCGCTGCGCGCCCCAGCACGTGATCGGTCTGGTCAATGGGAGTCGACAGCATGGCATTCTCCTTGCGGGATTGGCGTGTCTGGACTGGCTTGCGGCTTCAGCGGCTTCAGCGCCTTTAGGGGCTTTGGCGGTGTTGCCGGGCATTGGCTGGACGCCCTTCAAGGGATGAACAGCTTGTCGATATAGCACCATCGCCAGGATTCGCCCGGCTCGAACGACTGGATCACCGGATGCTCGGTGGCGAGGAAATGCCGGGTGGCATGCCGGTTGGGGGAATCGTCGCAGCAGCCGACGTGGCCGCAGCACAGGCACAGGCGCAAGTGCACCCATTCGTCGCCGCTGCGCATGCATTCCTCGCAACCGCTTGCGCTCGGTGTGACAGGGTGGCTCAGCGCGAGATGCGGACATGCCGTTGTCATCGCGAATCTCCCTCGTTGACGCGGGCCCGGCAGGCCCGTGCCGCGCGGCACGGGCACATCCCAGGGTATTTCATTGTAGGCGGCGCGGATGCGAAGGGAAGGGTGGCCGCCGTCGCGCGGCGCGCTGTCGTCGCCTAGACTCAAGCAGATGGGCGGCACTGCATACCGTATGTGCGCGCCCCGCGCCGGCGATGATCAGTGCCGGCTACTTCTGTTGCGGACGTCCTCCGGGCGCCTGCCCCTTCCTACACACAGGAGCCTTGTCATGACCTGCAAGATTCAGGTGGTCTTCTACAGCATGTACGGACACGTCTACAAGATGGCCGAAGCCGTGGCGGCAGGCGCGCGCGAAGTTGACGGCGCCGAGGTGGCGCTGCTGCAAGTGCCGGAACTGGTGCCCGACGCCGTGCTGGAAAAGAGTGGGGCGAAGGCCGCCCGCGCGGCCTTCGCCCATGTGCCGATGGCCGTGCCGGAGAAACTGGCCGACGCCGATGCCATCCTGTTCGGCACGCCCACGCGCTTTGGCAATATGTGCGCGCAGATGCGCAACTTTCTCGACCAGACTGGCGGGCTGTGGATGAGCGGCGGGCTGGTTGGCAAGGTCGGGAGTGTCTTTACCAGCACGGCGACCCAGCATGGAGGACAGGAAACCACCATCACCAGCTTCCACACCACGCTGTTGCACCAGGGGATGGTGATCGTGGGCGTGCCGTACACCGAGGCGCGTCTGCTCGACATGAGCCAGATCACCGGCGGTTCGCCTTATGGCGCGTCTACCCTGACCGCGGCCGATGGCTCGCGCCAACCCAGCGAGAACGAATTGGCGATCGCCCGTTACCAGGGACGGCATGTCGCGGGCATTGCCGCGAAACTGATGGCGCGCTAAGCGCGGCTGCCGGAGCCCGGCCCGAACCGGCACTCGTCAGGCGGCGCCAAAGCCACGCGCCCGCGTAGCCGGAATCAGGAAACGTTCCCGCAAAAATATAAGGCGGGCAACAGGGGCAGAGTATGCGAAGATGAAGGCACAGCGGCGCGCCAAATGTGCGCGCCAGGCTGTGTCGGTACCGGGTCCTCAGTCGCGCCCCGCTCCTTTCCGCCAGGGCTCTCGGTTCCAGTGCCTCCCCGAAGCATGCTGCCATCACCTGGGCCCTGGGCTGCCGATGGTTGTCATGCCATTCTCATCGCTGCGTCTCTTCCCGCAACGAATCCGCTGCGGATCCGCAGCGCTGCGTGACCATACACGGCAGGTCATCTTCTTCCCGGACGGTTTCCGGGCGCTGGATTTGATTCCCGCTTGTCACACAGTCCCGGCGGCCCGGCGGCGCCACACTGTCCGCACTGTCCGTCATCGTACCGACAACATACCCAATCAATGGCAGGGTGACGTTAGCGGTCAGGCCCGTGCCAAGTGACGCGAAGTGGCGCGGCTACCTTTGCCTCGGGCTCGAAGATTCCGGCCCCCCTGGCGAGATAGCTGTGGAGGCCTGGCCGAAACGCGGAGTCGGAAAGGGAGCGTTACATGTTAGGAACCGTATTGCTGGTCGTGCTTGTATTGGTCTTGTTCGGCGTCATGCCGACCTGGCCGCATAGCCGTTCCTGGGGCTATATGCCTAGCGGCGTGCTAGGCGTGCTGCTGCTAGTGGTGGTTGTGTTGTTACTTATGGGTCGCTTATAGGCGACAACGTTCTCGTGAGCGCAACAGTCCGCGAAGCGATCGCATGATGGCCGGCAAGCGCGGAGCTTGCCGGCCAGCCGTTTTCAAGGAGGCGAGTCCGTTTCCCGATCCACGTTGACAACCAAGGCGCGCATGTATTCAGCTCTAGGCCGTACGTTCGAGTATTCCCGCTCGCCTTCGCCGTGGGACGACAAGGCACCCGTACGGGAGGAACTGTTCGGCATCGAGCGGCTGGAGCAGCATGCGCAAAGCCTTGCCGCCGCCCAGCCCGTCACGGCAAAGCCGCCGCGTGTCCGGTCCCTGCGCAGCCGCCTCAATGACAATGCCGCGGTCTTGCTGGCGGCCTACCGGGCCGGCGCGGCGGAGCTGGAAAGCGGCAGGGCGGTTGTGCCCGCCGCCGAATGGCTGCTCGACAACTATCACCTGGTGGAGGCGCAGATCCGCGAGATACGCGACGACCTGCCCCCTGGTTACTATCGCCAGTTGCCCAAGCTTGGCGAGGGGCCCTTCGCCGGCTACCCGCGCGTCTTTGGCCTTGCCTGGGCCTTCGTCGCGCATACCGACAGCCATGTCGATCCTGACACCCTGCGGCGGTTCATTACCGCCTACCAGCGCGTGCAGCCCCTGACCATCGGCGAACTGTGGGCGGTGGCCATCACGCTGCGCATTGTCCTGATCGAAAACCTGCGGCGGCTGGCGGAGCAGATCACTGCCGGGCGCATCGCACGCGCGGACGCGGACGCCTTGTCGAAGCGGCTTCTCAAATCGGGTTGCGCCCGCTCGGCGCTCGATACGGATATCGCCTCGCGCCCGTTGGCGCCTTTGTCGGAACTGTTCGCCGCGCAACTGGCCAAGCGGCTCAGGGACCAGGACCCCCGAACCACGCCAACGCTCGGCTGGCTGGAGGAGCGGCTCGGGCTGCAGGGCGCATCGATCAACGACGTGGTGCGGCACGCCCAGCAGCGCCAGGGCGCATCGAACGTCACCGTGCGCAATGTCATCACCAGCATGCGCTTGATTTCCGACATCGACTGGGCTGAGCTGTTTGAGAGCGTGAGCCTGGTCGACGAGCGGTTGCGCGTGGGCAGCGGCTATGCCGCGATGGATTTCGCCACCCGCAATCTGTACCGCAGCGCCATCGAGCAACTCGCCCGGGGCTCGCCGGCTTCGGAGCTCGAGATCGCCGATCTTGCGCTGGCCACCGCGCGCGCCGCGTCCGCCGGCAGCGCAGATGTGGCACAGGCGGAGCGCATCGGGGATCCGGGATATCACCTGATCGCCGAGGGCAGGCGTGCCTTCGAGGCGTTGATCGGATTCCGTCCCCCTGCACGGCTGCGGTTTAGCCGTATCAATATCGCGCTTGGGATCGGCGGCTATGCGGGCGCGATCCTGCTCGTCACCATCGGCTTGCTCACCGCTTCGCTCTGGTTGCTCGCCGCGGTGGCGGTTCCCGCGCTCTCCGGCGGCTGGCTTGCGCTGGTGGGCCTGCTAGGCCTTGTGCCAGCCAGCGAGGTGGCGACGGCACTGGTCAATCGCGGGATCGGCTGGACCTTTGGGGCATCCATCCTGCCGGGGCTTGAACTGACCGAAGGCGTGCCGAGTTCGCTGCGCACGCTGGTGGCGGTCCCCACGCTGTTGTCGAGCGAAGCCAGCCTGCGCGAGCAGATCGAGCGTCTTGAAGTCCACCACCTCGCCGGCGCCGGCGGCGACCTGACCTTCGCGCTGCTGACCGATGGGACCGATGCCGACGACGAGACCATGCCGGGCGACGCCGCGCTGCTGGCCGTGGCCGTCGAGGCGATCGGCGAGCTGAATCGCCGCTACTGGCCTGGCCCCGCCGGCAACCGCTTCCTGCTGCTGCACCGGCGCCGCGTCTTCAACGCGGGTGAAGGCGTGTGGATGGGCTGGGAGCGCAAGCGCGGCAAGCTCCATGAACTCAACCGGCTGCTGCGCGGCGCCACGGACACGAGCTTTGTCCCCCTTGACGGCCAGCCGCCCCAGGTACCGCCCGGCGTGCGCTACGTGATCACCCTCGATGCCGACACGCGCCTGCCGCGCGACGCGGCGCTCCGGCTGATCGGCAAGATGGCCCACCCGCTGAACCGGCCACGGTTTGACGAACAGCTGCAGCGCGTCACCGGCGGCTACGCCATCCTGCAGCCGCGCGTCACGCCTTCGCTGCCGGTTGGCAGCGAAGGTTCGCTGTACCAGCGCATATTCTCGGCACCGGGCGGCATCGATCCTTATGCGGCAGCCGCATCGGACGTCTACCAGGACATCTTCGGAGAAGGTTCGTACACCGGCAAGGGCATCTATGATGTCGACGCCTTCGAGGCCGCGCTGCGCGGCCGCGTTCCGGAGAATGCGGTGCTCAGCCATGATCTTTTCGAAGGCACGTTCGCCCGGGCCGGCCTGGCCTCGGATATCGAAGTCATCGAGGATTTCCCTGCGCGCTATGACGTCGCGGCCAAGCGCCAGCATCGCTGGACGCGCGGTGACTGGCAACTTGTCGACTGGATTTTCCGCGGCCGCGCGGGCAGCGCGGCGGTACCGATGCTGGGCCGCTGGAAGATGCTGGATAACCTGCGGCGCTCGCTGCTCGCGCCTTCGCTGCTGCTGGGCTTTGCCGCGTGCTGGCTGCTGCCGCCGGGCGCCGCCTTGCGCGGCACGCTGCTCTTGCTTGCGGCCATGGTCATTCCTGTTTTCTTTCCCGGTATGTTTTCCGTGATTCCCCACCGCGCCGGCATCCGGCTGCGCAATCACGTCGGGATGCTGGCCGGCGACCTGCGCGGCGCCGCCACGCAGGTCCTGCTGACGCTCGCGTTCCTGCCCGACGTGGCCTGGCGGATGGCCGATGCCATCGCCAGGACGGCGGCGCGGCTGCGATTCACGCGCCGCCACCTGCTGGAATGGACCACGGCCGCCCAGTCGATGACCAGTCCACGGCTCGACCTGGGCGGCTCTTACCGGCAGATGGCGGGCGGGGTATCGCTGACGCTGGCGGCGATGGCCGGCACGCTTGGCTTCGCCCCCGTTTCCTGGCCGCTTGTGCTTCCCCTTGGATTGCTCTGGCTGACGGCGCCGGTGCTTGCGCTGTGGGCAAGCCGGGCGCCGAAGGTCGGCAGGCGGCTGGTAGTGTCGGACACGGACGCGCGCGAGCTGCGCCTGACCGCGCGCCGCACCTGGCGCTACTTCGAGACCATGGTGACGCCGGCGGACAATATGCTTCCGCCCGACAATTTCCAGGAGCAGCCAAGACCGGTCGTCGCGCACCGGACCTCCCCCACCAATATCGGCCTGTACCTGCTCTCCGCCATTGCCGCGCGCGACTTTGGCTGGAGTRGAACGGCGGCGACGGTCGAGCGGCTGGAAGCGGCGTTCTCCGCCATGCGCAAGCTGCCGCGTTCCCATGGCCATTTCTACAACTGGTACGGGACGCTGGATCTGCGCGCGCTGACGCCTGCCTATGTCTCATCGGTGGACAGCGGCAACCTGGCCGGCCACCTGATCGCGCTGGCCAACGCCTGCGAAGAATGGACCGATGGCGCGGCGGCGCCGGAGTTCCGGCTTGGCATGATGGACACCGTCAGGCTGGCGCGCGAGGCCATAGCCGGACTGGCCATAGCCGGCAGCGAGCGCGCCGGCAAACTCAATGAACTGCTTGAGCAGGTCGAAACCCAGCTCGATGGCACGCAGGCCATGGCCATGCTGATGCCCGCGCTCAAGCGGCTCACCGAGAAATGCGCGGGCATCGCCCACGACATCCTGCCCGCGACGGGCGATGACAGCCTCGCCGACCTGGCGTTCTGGATGGAGGCCCTGCGCAAGACCGTGGCCGAACATGAGCAAGACCGGGTACAGCGGATCGACGCGCCGGACTTGCTCCGCACGCGCCTGAACGCGCTGGCCGGGCTGGCGCGCGAGATGGCGCTGGGGATGGACTTCGCGTTTCTCATCGACGAGGAGCGCAAGCTGCTGTCGATCGGCTATTCGCAGGACGAAAACCGCCTCGACGTCAGTTGCTATGACCTGCTGGCGTCGGAAGCGCGGCTCGCCAGCCTGTTTGCCATCGCCAAGGGCGATGTGTCCACGCGCCACTGGTTCCGACTTGGCCGGACCGCCACGCCGCTGGGCAATGGATCGGCATTGATTTCCTGGTCCGGGTCCATGTTCGAGTACCTGATGCCCTCGCTGATCATGCGCGCGCCGGCAGGCAGCCTGCTCGAGCAGACCAACCGGCTGGTGGTGGAACGCCAGCAGGCCTACGGCCGCTCGCTGGGCGTGCCGTGGGGCGTGTCCGAATCGGCATACAACGCCCGCGATATGGAGTTTACGTACCAGTACTCCAACTTCGGCGTGCCGGGGCTGGGCCTGAAGCGCGGGCTTTCCGACAACGTCGTGATCGCTCCGTATGCGACCGGTCTCGCGACCATGGTGGACCCGCAGGGCGCGCAGCAGAACTACGCCCGTCTCGCGCAGATCGGGGCAAAAGGACGTTACGGCTTCTACGAGGCCCTGGATTTCACCCGCTCCCGGCTGCCGGAAGACGAGGAGTTCGCCATCATCCGCAGCTACATGGCCCATCACCAGGGCATGACCATCGTCGCCATCGCCAATAGCCTGCACGGCGGGCAGATGCGGGAGCGCTTCCATCGCGAGCCGATGATCCAGGCCACCGAACTGCTGTTGCAGGAGCGCATACCGCGCAATGTCGCCATTGCGCATCCACGCGCCGAAGAGGTAAAGGCTTCCGCGGTGGAGGCCGGCAACGAAGATGCCACGGTGCGCAGGGTCTCGGGGGCGCCGGCCGGCGCGCCGGTCACGCATCTGCTGTCGAACGGGCGCTACGCGGTGATGCTGACCGCGGCCGGCGCGGGCTACAGCCGCTGGCGCGATCTTGCCGTGACGCGCTGGCGCGAGGACGCAACCCGCGATGACGCTGGCAGCTTTATCTTCCTGCGCGATACGCAGAGCCGCAGCGTCTGGCCGGCCGGCGCGCAATTCGCCGGCGGTGACGCTGAAGAGAGCGGGCAGGGCAGTGAAGTGGTCTTCGCGGAAGATCACGCGGAGTTCATCCGGCGGGATGGCAGCCTGACCACCACGCTCTCCATCCTGGTCTCCGGAGAGGACGACGGGGAAGTCCGGCGTGTCTCGCTGGCAAACAGCGGGCGCCGTGCGCGCGAGATCGAGCTGACTTCCTATGCGGAACTGGTCCTGGCTGTGCAGGCCGCCGACGTCGCGCATCCGGCCTTTTCCAAGCTGTTTGTCCAGACCGAATACCTGGCCGAGTTCGGTGCGCTCGTTGCCACGCGCCGTCCGCGCTCACCCGCGGAGCCCGAGATCTGGGCCGCGCATTTCACGGTGGTCGAAGGCGAGGTGGTTGCGGATCCCCAGTACGAGACCGACCGGGCGAATTTCCTCGGACAGGGGCGTGCTGGCAGGATCGCCGATGGCATCCGGGATGGCGACCCCCTCTCGGACACGGTCGGCACGGTGCTCGACGCGATCTTCTCGCTCCGGCAGCGCGTGCGCGTCGCGCCGGGCCGGGTTGCCCGGATTGCCTTCTGGACGCTGGTGGCGCCGTCGCGCGCCGCACTGCTGGACCTGATCGACAAGCATCATGACCGCAGCGCGTTCGAGCGGGCCAAGACCCTGGCCTGGACCCAGGCCCAGGTCCAGTTGCGCCATCTCGACGTCAAGGCGGACGAGGCGGCGGATTTCCAGCGCCTGGCGGCGCCGATCCTCTATGCCGATTCCCGTTTCCGCGTTCCGTCGGAGGCGATTGCGCAAGGGGCGGGGCCGCAGTCCGGGCTCTGGCCGCATGCCATCTCCGGCGACCTGCCGATCGTTCTGTTGCGCATCGACGAGATCGACGATATGGCGCAGGTTCGCCAGCTGCTGCGCGCACACGAGTACTGGCGCATGAAGCGGCTGGCCGTCGACCTGGTCATCGTCAATGAACGTGCCTCTTCCTATATCCAGGACCTGCAGATCGCCATCGAGACGGCGGTGCGTAGCAGCCAGTCGCGGCCACGCTTCGGTGACGAACTGGCGCAAGGCTCGGTCTATACGCTGCGCGCGGACCTGATGCGCGTCGAGGCGCGGGCCTTGCTCCTGTCGGTCGCCCGCGTCGTGCTGGCCGCACGCCGGGGCTCCATCGCCGAGCAGCTAGCCCACTTGCCGCAGCCGCCGCAGCGCGCCGCTCCCGCGCGCGGCCAGGCTCCGCGTCCGTCGCCAATGCCGCCGCGGGCCGCGCCGGACCTTGAGTTCTTCAACGGGCTTGGCGGCTTCGACAAGGACGGGCGCGAGTATGTCATCGTGCTCGATGGCGCGGCCTCGACACCCGCGCCGTGGATCAATGTGGTCGCCAATCCCGGCTTTGGCTTCCAGGCCTCGGCGCAGGGCAGCGGCTACACCTGGGCGGAGAACAGCCGCGAGAACCAGCTCACGCCCTGGTCCAACGACCCGGTGCTGGATCCGGCCGGCGAGGCGATCTACGTCCGCGACGAAGACAGCCTCCAGGTCTGGAGCCCGACCGCGCGGCCTATCCGCGACGGCGGCGCCTACACGGCCCGCCATGGACATGGCTACAGCCGCTTTGCGCACCAGGCCAACGGCATTGCGCTTGACCTGCTGCAGTTCGTGCCGCTCGAAGACCCGGTCAAGATCTCACGCCTGACCTTGAGCAACCTGTCCGCCGGGCGCCGCCGGCTTTCCGTCACCGCTTACGTGGAGTGGGTGCTTGGTACCGCCCGCGGCGCCTCGGGCCCGTTCATCGTGACCGGGATCGACGAAGCCACCCATGCGTTGCTGGCGCGCAATCCCTGGAGCACCGCCTTCTCCGGCCGCGTCGCCTTTGCCGATCTCAGCGGCAGGCAGACGGCCTGGACCGCCGACCGCACCGAGTTCCTGGGCCGCAACGGCGGCACCGAAGCGCCCGCGGCGCTGCTTGGCGCCACGCCATTGTCCGGGGCGGTGGGCGCGGGCTACGACCCCTGCGCGGCCTTGCAGTGCTTCGTGGAGCTCGCTCCGGGCGAGACGCTCGAAGTCGTTGCCTTGCTCGGAGAGTGCGCCTCCGTCGCTGAGGCGAGGGCACTGGTGCTGCGCTATCGCGCCGCCGATCTCGACGCGGTGCTCGATGCCGTGACGGGACACTGGGACACACTGCTTGGCGCGGTCCAGGTCAGGACGCCGGACCGCGCGATGGACATCATGCTCAATGGCTGGCTGCTGTACCAGACCCTTGCCTGCCGCATCTGGGCGCGCTCGGCGTTCTATCAGGCGAGCGGCGCCTATGGCTTTCGCGATCAGCTGCAGGACAACATGGCGCTCACCTTTGCCAGGCCGGCGGCCACGCGACAGCATCTGCTGCGGGCAGCGGCGAGGCAGTTTGCCGAGGGCGACGTCCAGCACTGGTGGCTGGCGCATACCGGGCAGGGCGTGCGTACCCGGATTACCGACGATTGCGTCTGGCTGGCTTTCGCCACGGCGACCTACATTTCCTGCTCGGGCGATGCGGCGGTGCTGGATGAGCCGGTGCCTTTCCTCGACGGGCCGGCACTTGGCGCCGACGAACATGACACCTTCTTCCAGCCAATGACCGCGCAGGATTCGGCCTCGCTGTTCGAGCACTGCGCCCGAGGCATCGAGCGATGCCTTGCCTTGACCGGGGAACACGGCCTGCCGCTGATCGGCGGCGGCGACTGGAACGATGGCATGAACCGGGTCGGGGCCGGCGGCAAGGGCGAGAGCGTCTGGCTTGGCTGGCTGCTGGCACGCACCCTCGCGCTCTTTGCGCCGCTGGCCGATACACGTGATGCCGCTCGCGCCGCAAGCTGGCGCGCACACGCGGCAGCGCTGGGCGAGGCGCTGGAGCGCCATGGCTGGGACGGCGGCTGGTATCGCCGCGCCACCTTCGACGACGGCACCTGGCTGGGCTCGAAGGCAAGCGCGGCTTGCCGGATCGACGCCCTTACCCAGTCGTGGGCCGTGCTGTCGGGCGTGGGCGATCCCGCGCGCGCGGCGACGGCCATGGCGTCGATGGCGCAATACCTGGTGCGCCGCGATGAGGGGCTGGCGTTGCTGTTCTCGCCGCCATTCGAGGGCGCGTCGCCCGATCCCGGCTACATCGCAGCCTATCCGCCCGGCGTGCGTGAGAACGGCGGGCAGTACAGTCATGCCGCGATGTGGTCGGTTCTCGCCTTCGCCAGGCTGGGCGAAGGCGCAAAAGCCGTCGAACTGTTCTCCATGCTCAACCCGATCCACCACGCAAGCACGCCCGCTGGCGTCGAGCGCTACAAGGTCGAACCCTATGTGGTCGCGGCCGACGTCTATTCCGTCGCACCCCACACCGGACGCGGCGGATGGACCTGGTACACCGGCGCGGCCGGATGGATGTATCGCGCCGGGGTGGAGGGCATCCTGGGTATTCGCCGCGAAGGGGCCTGGCTGGTCGTCCAGCCGAGCATTCCGGCGGCGTGGCCGGGGTTTGACGCTGCCATCAGCCTGGGTGCCTGCCACTACGAAATCCGCGTGGAGACGCTCGCGCCCGGTGCTGGCGGCGGGCATGCGGTCCTTGACGGGCTGGCGATCCGCTGTGGCGAAGGCACGGTGCGCGTGCCGCTGGATGACGGCAGGCACAGGCTCCTGCTATGCATCCGGCCGGCGGTGGAGTAGGGCGCATACGTGGCATATCGCGCGGCCGGAAACGTCTTTTTGAATTCGCTTGACTCCTGGTCCAATGAGCCTATGATGTGTCCAATTGCTGCAACGCAGCAAAGGTGATGCCGCCCACGGAAAACTCTTCGAAAGCGTTGGATCATCCTCAGGAGTTATTACATGGCACAACCCTCGCAAGCCCAATCCCAAGCCCAGGCCCAAGCTCAGTTCTTCGGTTTCCAGCAAGCTAACCTGGACCTGTTTGTCGCGCTGGTCGGTCCCCTGGCCCGCGGCGCCGAAAAAATCACCGAATTGAACATGCAGGCGGCCAAGGCAAGCCTGGCGGACGGCGCGGAATACGTGCGCGAAGCCAGTCAGCAATCCGTTGGCGGCGTGTCTGGCTTCAAGCCGGAACTGACCAATGCGTTTGGCCAGAAGTTGAGCGCCTACGCCGGGCACATGAACGAAATCATCACCGCCACCGGCACCGAGTTCGCCCAGGTAGCCCAGCGCCAGATGAGCGCCTACGTTGCGCAGACCCAGGAAGCACTGGCATCGCTTGGCCAGAATTTCATGTCGAACACGAACGGTTCGTTCCCTGGCGCCGGTGCTCAGGGTTGGGTCGCAGCCTACGAGACGGCACTCAAGCCGATGCGCGAGGCCATGGAATCCGTCACCGCTTCGGCTACGAAGTAAGGCGGCGCGCCGGGCACTGCCCGGCCGCTGCGCGGTACAAGGCTGTTGCTGGAAGAATCTGCGCCCGAGTGGCGCATTTTTTTTGGTTCATCGCCGAACTGCGTGAGCGCCAGGAATTAAGAAGGGCCAGACAGCTACCGATGTCAGGGTGTCGTGTTCTTCGCGGCATCGGCAGTGGGGGGAGTCGCATCTGGAGGACGCCTGAGAACCCAGGCTAGTCGCGCCGACACGCCAGGACGGTGGCAACCTGCTGGCGCAGTACCGGCAGCAACTCCCTGGCGAACCAGTCATTGCGCTTGAACCACCCCTGGTTGCGTGGTGACGGGTGCGGCAACGGCAGATAGCGCGGCCCATGCGCGGCAAAGCCCGCCACCGTCGGCGTCACGCCACCGCGCGCAGCGGCGCCAAGAAACCGCCGCTGCGCATATTGCCCGACCAGCAGTGTCAGTTCAATATCCGGCAGGCACGCCAGCAACGCGTCCATCCACAGCGGTGCGCACTCCTTGCGCGGCGGCAGGTCGCCGCTGGCGCCGCGGCCCGGATAGCACAGGCCCATCGGGATGATGGCGATGCGCGCGGGATCGTAGAAAACTTCCTTATCAATCCCCATCCACTCGCGCAGGCGGTCGCCGCTGGGATCGTCCCAGGGGATGCCGCTGGCATGCACGCGCGTGCCGGGCGCCTGGCCGACGATCAGGATGCGGGCCGGGGTGGCGGCTTGTACTACGGGGCGGGGGCCAAGCGGCAAGTGCGCTTCGCAGCTGCGGCAGGCGCGCACGCGCGCCAGCAGGGCATCGAGGTCCGGCAGGCTGGCGGCTTGCGGAACCATTGCGTGGATGTGGGAAAGGGGCTTCATGCTTTGCTACGGCCCATTACGGGGGGACGCCAGACCATAGCATAGCGCGCGCTGCGATCGGCCATCTGCCTTCGCGCCTGGAAAGAGGCATGCCGGATGGCGTCCGGCAAGCGCGCAGTGGCGTTCGTCGCTATGAAAGGAAACGGCCGGTCAGCAATGACCGGCCGTCATGTATGCGCACGCACGCGCCGTGCGCCTTGCGCCGGATCAGAACCGGTGCCGCACACCCACCCCAAAGCTGTCGGCATGCGACTGGTCGCTCAGCTTGTCGTAGAAGTAGGCAGCATAGACATCGGTGCGCTTGGACAGGTTGTAGTCGTAAGCCAGCCCAACCGTATTGCGCTTGAAGTCCGCGACATCGTTCCTGGTCTTGTCGTAGGCGTACGAGACCAGCACGTTGCCGTTGCCCAGCGGCACCGAGGCGCCGACCTGGCCGTTGGTGTGCTTGATGTCGCCGGTGGCGTTGTTGACGCTGCTCTTGATGTACTGGCCCTGTGCGAACAGCTTGACCACCTTGAAGTCGTAGCTCACGCCCACCTGCACGGCGTTCTGCTTGTCGAACCCGGACAGTGCCGCGGGCGAGGTCACGTCGCCCGGCACGCTGTTGAACTTGACCTGCTGGAAGGCCACCGTGGCGCCGAAGTTGCCGTTGAAGTAGAGCACATTGCCGCCCCACTTGTTCTTGCCGACGCTACCCGCCTGCTCGCCGAAGGCGTAGATGGCATTGGCGGTGAGGCCGCCGAAGTTCGGCGTGGAGTACACCAGCGAGTTGCTCCAGCCCGAGTCGCCGATGATGCCCGGGTCGTACACGCGGCCGTTGCTGGCCGAGAAGTACGTATGGAAGATCGCCGGCGAGAACACATAGGAGTCGACCAGCGGGTTGAAGAGGATGGTCGAGAGGAAGTAGGGCGTGGTATTACGCCCCATCTTGACCGTGCCCAGCGTGGCGCTCTGCAGGCCGACGTAAGCATTGCGGGTGAACAGCGCATCGCCGTCGAAGCGGCCCTGCTTGCCGGTGTCTGGGCGCAGGAAGCCGTTGAGGTCGAAGATCGCCTTGAGGCCGGTGCCGAGATCCTCGGTACCCTTGATGCCCCAGTACGAGGTTTGCATGCCGCCGCTGTTGACGCCCCAGGCGCGGTCCGCGCCGCCTGCCTTGGTGGCGCCCACGTAGGCGTCAACCATCCCGTAAAGCGTGACGCTGGATTGCGCCATCGCATGGCCGCAGAGCAAGGCTGCGGCCATGACCGCCAGTTTCATGACCGGCTTGAACTTGTGTTGCATAAAGACCTCCATGGTTGACCCCGTTCTCTTTCGTTGCTGGCTCTGTCGAATTCTCCGGGCACGACAACGCCCCCGCGGGGACAGGCCCCGGCTATTTAAAAAGTGCGTGATCTGGAAATGGCTGGCGCGGGAATGCGCCGGTGGCTAACGGCGCTGGCTCATGCTTGTTGCGGGATTCTCATCTTGCTGTGGTTGCTGTCGTTGCTTTCGTAGGTGTCCGGGCCGGGCCGGTGGCGCCTGGCTTGACTGCATTGAATGTGCGATGGATGCAGTTTGCGGCAATTCGATTGCATGCAACCAGCACTTATTTCTTCTCATGGCGCACGCAAATTGTGTGCACTCGCCGGCGCGCGTGGCGGGCCGCGGCGCCGGTCAGGCCGCACATCAGGCCGCCTCGGCCAACGGCTGGTGCAGGCCCGTCAGCGCTGCCTTCAGGTGCTCGGCAAAAGCCGCCGCCGGCGGGGGCAGGTTGCGGCCCTTGCGGGCACCCAGCACCAGCCGGCCGCCGCACAGTTCGGGGTCGGACAGCGGCACGGCGACCAGCGTGCCCTGGCGCGCCTCGCGCAGCGTGCCGGCCTGGAACTGGAAGCAGATCGCGCCGGTCTGGCGCGCAAAGCTCATCAGCATCTCCACAGTGGTCGCCTCCAGCATGACCCGTAGCGACAGCCGGTTGCGCGCGCAGATCGCCTCGATCAGCCGCCGGCTGCCGAAGCTCTCGGGCCCGAGCGCGACCGGATAGGGCTGGCAGTCGGACAGCCGCAGCGAGCGCCGGCCAGCCAGCGGATGGTCCGGGCGCATCATTGCGCAGAAGGGTTGCGCGGATACCGTCAGTTCATGCAGGAAGGCGGTGGGAGGGGGATCGTGCGCCAGCAGCAGGTCGGCCTCGTCCTCCCTGAGCGCGGCCAGCAGGTCGCCGGTGTTGCCCACCGACACGCGAAACTGGACGCCGCGATAGGTGGACTGGTAGTGGCCGATGACACCGGGCAGGAAATCCGTAGCGACTGACTCGACCGTCGCAATGCGCACCATGCCGCGCACGAGCCCGCGCAGCTGCTCCATCTGCGCGGCGGCGGAGTCCAGGTCGGCCAGGCTGCGGCGCACGGTGGCGATCAGCACTTCGCCGGCGGCGGTCAGCCGCACCCCGCGCGGCAGGCGCTCGAACAGCGGGGTGCCGACCTGTTGCTCCACCTCCAGGATTTTCCGGTTCAGCGCGGTGGAGGCGACGTGGAGCTGCTCGGCGGCCTTGCGGATCGAGCCGTGGCGGGCCACGGCATCCAGGTAGAGATAGAGGCGAGGGGGGTGGAGCATGGTGATTGCGCTCGGGCGCTAGTGAGATCGATCCGCTCTCACTAGCAAGGATCGTGCGCAGRCGGGACGGCTCGCTTCGCGTCGCGAGGCAGGTGGCCCGCTGGCGGGCCACAGTCAGCGGCGCTCAGGGCACGACGGACAGGAACAGGTAGGCCGCCAGGATGACCAGGTGCACTACGCCTTGCAGCATGGTGGTGCGGCCGGAATGCAGCGTGAGCGTGCTGACCAGTAAGGTCAGCGCGAGCAGCACGGTTTCGGTCGTGCCCAGGCCCAGCATCAGCGGCTTGCCGACCACGATGAAAACCATGGCCACGGTCGGGATGGTCAGTCCGATGCTGGCCAGCGCGGAGCCCAGCGCCAGGTTCATGCTGGTCTGCAACCGGTCGGCGCGCGCGGCGCGCAAGGCGGCCAGGCCTTCCGGCAACAGCACCAGCGCGGCAATCACGATGCCGACCACGGCCGGCGGCGCGCCGGCGCTGGCCACCGCGGCTTCCACCGTGGGCGAGAGCAGCTTGGCCAGGCCGACCACCGCCACCAGGCAAACCAGCAGCATGCCGCCGCTGGCAAGCGCGATCTTCGCGGGCGGCGGCGGCGCGTGCACGCTCTCGTCCGAGGTGCCGTCGACAAGGAAGTAGTCCCGATGGCGCACCGTCTGCACGAACACAAAGCTGCCGTAGAGGACCAGCGAGGCGATGCCCGCGAAGGCCAGTTGCGACTGCGACAGCATGGGTCCGGGGATGGCGCTGGTGTAGTTCGGCAGCACCATCGTGAGCACCGCCAGCGCGGCCAGCACCGCCAGCGCGGCGGTGGCGCCCGGTGCCTGGAAAGCCTGTTCGCGATGGCGCAGCCCGCCGACCAGAAGACAGATCCCCACGATGCCGTTGCATACCAGCATGGCCGCGGCGAACACGGTATCGCGCGCCAGCCCGGCTTTTTCGGGGCCGGAGGACAGCATCACCGAGACGATCAGCGCCACCTCGATCACGGTCACCGCAATCGCCAGCACCAGCGTGCCGAACGGCTCGCCCACTTTGTGCGCTACCACCTCGGCATGGTGGACGGCCGCGAATACCGAGCCCGCGAGGGCCAGGCCGGCCAGCACCAGCA
>NZ_JBFTLX010000136.1:0-58081 GCF_056396665.1 Cupriavidus sp. 05T313
TGGCTGGCCAGGGTGCCGAAGTGGTGACCATGACGCCGCCGGAAACGAACAAGTTCTTCGTCGGCGAGCGTGCGCGGTGGGCGGCGGTGGTGAAACAGGCTGACGTGCGGCTCGATTGAGCCAGCCGCGCGCCGGACAAAAAATGGCCGACTCGGAAGTCGGCCATTTTTTTGCGGGAGCGCCGGCAGAGCACGCCCCATGCCAACCCGGCGAAACGCCTAGTCGCCCAGCGCAACCCCTTCGCGGCGCGGGTCGGCGCCGCCGGCCCAGGCCCACGTGCCGTCGGGGCGCTGGCGGCGCATGATGGCCTGCGTGCCGCTGGTCATCTCGATCTGCGCCACTTCATGCCCACGGTCTTTCAGGCCTTGCACCAGGGCCGGGCTGACCAGTCCGGCTTCCAGTTCCGTCGGCCCGTTGCGGCTGCCGAAGTTGGGCATGTTGATGGCCCCCTGCACGTCCATGTTCCAGTCCAGCAGGCCCACCAGCGTCTTGGATACGTACTCGATGATCTGCGAACCGCCCGGCGAGCCCACCGTGGCGACCAGCTTGCCGGTCTCGCGGTCGAACACCAGCGTCGGCGCCATCGACGAGCGCGGGCGCTTGCCGGCCTGCACCCGGTTGGCGACCGGCTTGCCGTTCTCGCTCGGCACGAAGGAGAAGTCGGTGAGCTGGTTATTGAGAATGAAGCCGCGCACCATCAGGTGCGAACCGAAATAGCTCTCCACGGTGGTGGTCATGGAAATCGCGCCGCCGGTATTGTCAACGGCAACAATCTGCGAGGTGGACACGCGCGGCGGCGAACGGTCCGGTGCCAGCGCCAGCGTGTTTCCAGGCGGCGTGCCAGCCTCCGCCTTGCCCATGCTCTTCTCGCCGATCAGGCTCGCGCGTTGCACCAGGTAGTCACGATTTAGCAGCCCCGCAACGTTGACCGGCACGAAATCCGAGTCCGCCACATAGAGGCCGCGGTCGGCATAGGCCAGACGTCCGACTTCGGAAACAGCGTGCACGGCTTCGATACCCGGCTCGACGCCGGCAGGCGTGGCCACCTGTTTAGGCTTCATCGCTGCAAGCGCGTATTTCGGGTCTTTCGCCTCCAGCGCCTGCAAGGTCCCGAGCATCTGCGCGATCGCGATGCCGCCCGACGACGGCGGCGGCATGCCGCAGATCTTCCAGCGCTTGTAGTCGCTGCAGATGGGCGCGCGCTCCTTGGCGCTGTAGTCCCTCAGGTCCGCCAGAGACAGCGAACCGGCGTTGGCGCTGCCGTTGACCTGCTTGACGATTTCGCTGGCGATGGGGCCGGTATAGAGCGCATTCGGCCCGCGGCGGGCGATGTCGCGCAGGGTCTTGGCCAACGCCGGATTCTTCAACAGGGTGCCAACCGGCTTGGCCTTGCCGTCGGGCGTCAGGAAGTAGGCCGCCATCTCGGGCGAGTTCGGCAGGAACTTGTCCGCCGCGATCTGCGTATAGAGGCGCTGCGAAATCGGGAAGCCCTGCTCCGCCAGCGCGATAGCCGGCTCGAACAGCTTGGCCCAAGGCAGCTTGCCGTGCTGGCGATGCGCCATTTCCAGCGCACGCAACACGCCAGGCGTACCCACCGAGCGGCCGCCGATCTGCCCTTCGCTGAAGCTCATGGGCTTGCCATCGGGGCGCAGGAAGAGCTTCTCGTCGGCGCCAGCGGGCGCGGTCTCGCGGCCGTCATAGGCCTGCACGCGCTTGCCGTCCCAGTACATGATGAAAGCGCCGCCGCCGATGCCGGTGGCCTGCGGCTCCACCAGCGTCAGCACAGCCTGCATGGCGATCGCGGCATCGATCGCGGTACCGCCCGCGCGCAGGATCTTGCGGCCGGCTTCGGTAGCCAGGGGATTGGCGGCCGCGGCCATATGCTTGTCGGCATAGGTGGTGGTCATGCCCTGCCGGTAGCCGGACGACACTTCCGGTGCGGGCGGCATCGCCGTAGCGGCGGGAGCCGGGGCCACGGGAGGCGCGCTGGTCTGCGTCGAGCAGGCGCCTAGCAGCGCAAGCGCCGCGGCGGCGGCGAGCGGGCCGCGCCATAGCGCCGATGAATATGCCTGGGGTGCCATGCAATCGTCCTCCTGGGGGGAAAAATGCTCATTGTATGGCGCTCGGGCGCTGCTGCGGCACCCTTGACGCACACCTCAGGGACAGCACCGATGGACCGCGTCAGGCAAACGTGGGCCGGCCTGTCCCGCGCGGCGCGATCTGCACTCGCCGTCCCCTTTTGAATTTTTTCCACCCGACTTAACCCCGCCAGCCGGGCTGCTTCGTTTCACTGACAGCGCCCTGCCGCCGGCATCGCCGGCGCGGCCCTTCAGGAGAAAAAGAAATGCTCAAGCGCCTGGGAGTCCTGGCTACTGCCTTTGTACTGGCCGCATGCGGCGGCCATCCGGCGACTGCTCCGACCTCGCCAACGCGAGACGGCAACGCCGAACCGGCCACAAACCAACCGCTCGCGCCGCCGCCAGCCATGCCCGCCCAGCCCGTGCCCGCGAGCAAGGCCGGCGACGCCGCCACGCACGCCAGGGAGACAGCCGCCGGAGCCGTCGCCGATACGCGCGCCATGCGCGCCCAGCCGCCGGCGCCCCTGACCCTGATGACCCGCCCCATGCCCTACCCGCAGCCCCAGGCCGAGCCGGATCGCGAGCGCTATGGCGCCATYGACGAGAACGGCGTGCAGCTGGTTGCGCAGGCGCCCGTCTCCACCTTCAGCATCGATGTCGACACCGGCAGCTACAGCAATGTGCGCCGCCTGCTCAACGCCGGCCGCTTGCCGCCCGCCGATGCGGTGCGGGTGGAGGAGATGGTCAACTATTTCCCCTACGACTACGCGCAACCGCGCGATGGCCGTCCCTTCGCCGTGCACGCCGACGCCGCACCCGCGCCGTGGCACGCGCACAACGTGCTGCTGCGCATCGGCATCAAGGCGGCCGACGCGGCCCGCGACAGCCTGCCGGCGGCCAACCTGGTCTTCCTGGTCGATGTGTCGGGCTCGATGTACTCGGCCGACAAGCTGCCACTGCTGAAATCCTCGCTCAAGCTGCTGACGAATGTCCTGCGCCCGCAGGACCGCATCACCCTGGTCACTTACGCCAGCGGCACGCGCGTCGTCCTGCCGCCCACACCCGGCAGCGACAAGGCCGTCATCGCGGCGGCGATCGACTCACTGGTCGCGGGCGGCTCGACAGCCGGCGCGAGCGGCATCGCGCTGGCCTACCAGGCCGCGCAGCAGAGCTTTATCGCGGGTGGCATCAATCGCGTACTGCTCGCCACCGACGGCGATTTCAACGTGGGCATTACCGACTTCCGCCAGCTCAAGTCGCTGGTCGCCGAGAAGCGCAAGTCGGGCGTCTCGCTGTCCACGCTGGGCTTTGGCACCGGCAACTACAACGACCAGTTGATGGAGCAGCTCGCCGATGCGGGCGACGGCGCCTACTCCTATATCGACAACCTGATGGAAGGCCAGAAGGTGTTGGTGGAGGAGTTCAGTTCCACGCTCGCCACGGTGGCGCGCGACGTCAAGATCCAGGTCGAATTCAACCCCGCCACGGTCAGGGAATACCGCCTGATCGGCTACGAGAACCGTGCGCTCAAGCGCGAGGATTTCAACAACGACAAGGTCGATGCGGGCGACATCGGCGCCGGGCACACCGTGACCGCGCTCTATGAGCTGACCCTGACGGACCAGCCCGGCCTGCTTGACCCGCTGCGCTACCAGCCGGCCAGCCCCACCGCCAGGCCGGGCAAAGGCGCCGCCGGCGAGCTGGCCCACATCAAGCTGCGCTACAAGCTGCCGCAGGCCCAGGCCAGCGAGTTGATGGACCTGCCCGTGCAGGCYGCTTCGGTGCGGACGCTGGCGCAGGCCGACGATGYCTTCCGCTTTGCCACGGCGGTAGCGGGCTTTGGCCAGGTGCTGCGCGGCGGCAACCATGTCGGCGGCTGGACCTACGCCGACGCGCGGGCCCTGGCGCTGGGCGCGCGCGGCACCGACCGCTTCGGCTATCGCGGCGAGTTCATCAAGCTGATCGACCTGGCCCAGTCCTTGTCGACGCGCGCGCCGCTGGCGCAGGACGACGGGCCTGCCAGGGGGCAGCCACGCTGAAACCGCCATCGGCCGGGCTGCCCGCGCGCGCCGCCCGGCACGGACATCCCGGCCCGCACGACAGCGGGCGGGGCTGTCATATACTGCCGCGCATGCATGCCTCCACGCCTGGCGCCCCGCCGCCCACCCCACCCTCAGGACTGTCCGCGCTGCCTGACACCGACCTGATGCTGCTGGTCGCCAACGGCCTGATCGAGCAGCCGGTGGCCGAGCTGTTTCGCCGCCACAACGCGGCGCTATACAACTATGTGGCCTGGCTCTGCCAGGGCAATGCCGGCGAGGCCGAGGACGTGACGCAGAAGACCTGGGTCAAGCTGATGACCCGCTGCGGCGACTACCAGCCCAGCGCGGCCCTGCGCACCTTCCTGTTCCAGATCGCGCGCAATACCTGGCTGGACCAGTTGCGCGGCGCCTACGAGCGCCAGCGCGACACGCTCGACGAGGGCCACCTCGCCCTGCCGTCCGACGACCTGAGCCCCGAGGCCGAGGCGCAGCTGCGGCAGAACCTGCAAGGCGTGCGGCAAGCGTTGCTGGCGCTGCCGGCGGCGCAGCGCGAAGTGATCGTGCTGCGCTTTTTCAGCGAGATGAGCGTGGAGGAAATCGCCCTGACGCTGGGCGAGAAGTTCGAGACCATCAAGAGCCGGCTGCGCTATGCCTTCGCGCGGCTGCGCGATAGCCTGGCGGCCACGGCGTCGCAGGAGCGGCTGCCATGAGCGCGGACGAACGATTCATTGCCGGCGAAGACCGGCTCGCGGCACTGCTGCGCGAGGTGCCCGCCTTTGTGCCGCCAGCCTCGCTGGAGGCTGCGGTGATGGCCGCCGCGCGCGCCGAGCAAGCGGCCCGGCAGATGACCCGGCAAGCGGCCGCGCCATTGCCGCCCGCCGCCTTGCCGGCCAGGGTCCGGGCCTACACCGAGCAAGCCGACAACCCCGCCGTCGATGACGAACTGGCATTTGGCCCGCCAGCCGGACTGGAGGCATCGGTCATGGCGGAAGCCGCGCGGCTGCAGGTAGCACAGGCCGCCCGCCGCAGCGCCGTACTGGAGGAGGTCCGGCGCGGCGACGCGCCGCAGAGCGTGCTTGGCGCGCCGGTTAGCGCGGCGGCACAGGCCTGGCTGCGCGAACAGGCGCAGGCCGCGCAACAGGCTTCCGGCGAACAGGCGGCGGCCAAGCCGGAGCGCGCACGCCGTGCCCGGCGCTGGTGGCCCGCGCTGGGCGTGCTCGCCGGCACCCTCGGCGTGGGTGTCTTGTCGCTGCAGATCGTGTTGCGCCAGCTTGACCTGCGCGACGGCGAGATCACGCTGCCGGCCAAAGCGCCCGCGACGGAAAGCGCAAAGCGTGCGCCTGCCGCGCCGGCAATGCACGCGGAGGCAGGCAAGCCGGCAGCGGAACCAACGCAAGCCGCGTCCGCCAGGCAGCCTGCATCGCCACAGGCGGATGCCAAGGCGCCACCAGCCCCGGCAGCCGCACCCGGGCCATCGGCAGCCCAGGCGCCAGCAGCCAGCCCGGCCGCAACGGCCAACGCCCAGCCCAGTCGCGCGCCCGCTGCGGAGGCGCAGGCCAGGACCGCTCCGCGCGAGTCCGACATGCTGGCGGAGCACCGCCCGGCTGCCGCGCCGGTGATTCGCGCGCCGGCACCGATGGCATCGATGGCACCCATGCCGCCGATGGCTTCCGTCGCGCCTCCGGCCCCGGTCGCGCCTATCGCGCCGCCGGCGCCGGCTCCCGCCATCGAGCCGCCGCGCTTTGCGCTGCGAGCCAGCCCGGCACCGCAGGCCGAGACGGCGCGCGCACCTGCGGCCAGGGGACAAAAACTGGCGGCATGGACAATGAGCCTGCGGGAAGAACCTCAGTTGGCAGTAGAGCGCCTGATGTCGGATGCGCCAGGCACCGGATCCGCCGCCGGTGCGCCGCTTGCGCTGCGCATCACAGCGGCGGCACCCGCTAGCCCCGAGGTCCGGGCCTGGGTCGAACGGCTATGGCAAGCCGTGCCGGCCGAACGCCGCCCGCCGCTGCCTTACGCGGTACAGGCTGACAGCACGCTGCCCCCGGCCACCGTGCGCATCGAGCGACAGGCCGATAACGCGCCTTGACGGGCAACGCCGCGCGGCGGGCCGCGCCACCCTCAGCAAAGGGAGTCAGGTCTGCGCCGCCTCGCCAAGGCCACCGCCCAGCGAGGTGATCACGGCCATCAACTGTTCTCTCAGCCAGCGATTGGCTCCGTCGTTCTCGCCGCCCGCGTGCCAGTAAAGGTGCAACTCCAGTGAGGGCACCTTGAAGGGCAGCGACAGCAGCCGGTTGGCATAGGGTTCGTTGGCGATGCGCGCGTAGCGCAGCGGCAGCGTGGCCAGCAGGTCGGTGCAGCTCACCACGCGGCAAGCCGCGGCGTAGTGCTGACAGCGCAGCCGCACCCGGCGCGTCAATCCCATCCGGTGCAGCGCCTGGTCCTCCAGGCCGGCACCACGCCGGCGCGAAGACACATGCACGTGTTCGGCGGCCAGGTAGCGGTCCAGCGTCAGTTCCTTCTTCACCAGCGGATGATCGCGGCGGGCCAGCACCACCATCGGGTCGGCCATGAAGGGCGCGTGGTGGATCGCGGGCGACACCGGCAGCAGGATATCGATGGCGGCGTCGAGCGTGCCGGCCAGCAGTTCGGACTCCATCTCGCGCCGGTCGAAGCGGATTGCCGCGATTTCCACCTGCGGCGCGACGGCGGTCACCCGCGCCATCAGGGGCGGCAGCAGGGTCGACTCCAATGCATCGCGCATGCCGATGGTGAATCGCCGCACGGTGGCCGCCGGATCGAAATGCGGCGTATCTTGCAGGGTGCGCGCGAACGATTGCAGCGCGGTGCGCACCTCGGCGGCCAGCGAGCGCGCCAGCGGCGTGGGCGCCATGCCCTGCCCGCGCCGCTCGAACAGCGGATCGTCGAACAGGTTGCGCAAGCGCCCCAGCGCATGGCTGACCGCGGGCTGGGTCAGGTTAAGCTGGCGCGCGGCGGCCGTGATGCTGCCTTCGCTATGGATAGCGTCGAACACCACGAAGAGATTCAGGTCGATCCGGGATAGCTGCATGGCAGGCATTCTGGCATGGAATGCACCGCATTGATACTGGCAAATCCAGAAAATTCATTTTTCTAATTACCTGGATTACGGTACAGTCCTCTTCAGTCGGCGCGAACCGCGTCCGCCGGTGCCGGAAACGGCGCGCAGCAACCCGCTGCGGCCCCACCGGAAACCGGCCTCATTCTGAGGTGGAGGAGACAACATGCAATTCGAGTACACGCCCAAGGTCAAGGAAATGCAGGCCCGCCTGCTGGCCTTCTTCGACAAGCACATCTATCCGAACGAAAAGCGTTTCTACGCGGAAATCCAGGCCAATCGCCAGGCCGGCAACGCCTGGGTGCCGACCAAGGTGATCGAGGAACTCAAGCCGCTGGCCCGCGAAGCCGGCCTGTGGAACCTGTTCCTGCCCCACTCCAAACGTGCCCCGGAAGGCCTGTCCAATCTCGAATACGCGCCGCTGTGCGAAATCATGGGCCGGGYGCCCTGGTCGGCCGAAGTCTTCAACTGCGCCGCGCCCGACACCGGCAACATGGAAACGCTGGAGCGCTACGCTTCGGAAGCCCTCAAGGACAAGTGGCTGGAGCCGCTGCTGCGCGGCGAGATCCGCTCGGCCTTCCTGATGACCGAGCCGGCCGTGGCCTCGTCGGACGCGACCAATATCTGCTGCAGCATCCGCCGCGACGGCGACGATTACGTGATCAACGGCACCAAGTGGTGGTCGTCGGGCGCAGGCGACCCCCGCTGCCACGTCTACATCGT
Organism: Cupriavidus sp. 05T313; assembly: GCF_056396665.1. Taxonomy (NCBI): domain Bacteria; kingdom Pseudomonadati; phylum Pseudomonadota; class Betaproteobacteria; order Burkholderiales; family Burkholderiaceae; genus Cupriavidus; species Cupriavidus sp. 05T313. Next base: position 7,941 of record NZ_JBFTLX010000136.1, read on the forward strand.
GATGGGCAAGACCGATCCGGAAGCGGGCCGCCATGAGCAGCAATCGATGATCGTGGTGCCGGCCGATACGCCGGGCATCACCATCAAGCGCTTCCTGCCAGTGTTCGGCTACGACGACGCGCCGCACGGCCACATGGAAATCGAACTGAAGGACGTGCGCGTGCCGGCCGCCAACATCCTGCTGGGCGAAGGCCGCGGTTTCGAGATCGCCCAGGGCCGCCTCGGCCCGGGCCGCATCCACCACTGCATGCGCAGCATCGGCGTGGCCGAGCGCGCGCTGGAACTGCTGTGCAAGCGCGCCCTGTCGCGCGTCGCCTTCGGCAAGCCGGTGGCCGCCCAGGGCGTGACGCGCGAACGCATCGCCGAAGCCCGCTGCGAGATCGAAATGGCTCGCCTGCTGACGCTCAAGGCCGCCTACATGATGGACACCGCGGGCAACAAGGTGGCCAAGGCCGAGATCGCCATGATCAAGGTAGTGGCGCCGAACATGGCGCTGAAGGTGATCGACTGGGCCATCCAGGTGCACGGCGCCGCCGGTGTCTCGGACGATTTCCCGCTGGCTACGTGGTGGGCGCACCAGCGCACCCTGCGTCTGGCCGACGGCCCGGACGAGGTGCACCGCAATGCCATCGCCAAGCTGGAACTGGCCAAGCACATGGGCGTGAATTCGGACGAGATCAACATGCCGGTCACGCGCGGTTTCTAAGCCGCAACCCGCACCGTTGCCGGCCCTGCCGGCAACATGGAAAACGCGCAGCCTGTCTGCGCGTTTTTTTCTTCTGTGCTTAAATCGCGCGGTTCACCACGTGCCACGCCAGTGGTTGACGTGGCGGTCACCCCTTCGCAGCCAGGAGCCCCATCCGATGATCGACGTCTACAGCTGGCCTACGCCCAACGGCCACAAGGTTCACATCATGCTCGAGGAGTGCGGCCTCGAGTACAAGGTCCACCCCGTCAATATCGGCGCCGGCGACCAGTTCGAGGCCGACTTCCTCAAGATCAGCCCGAACAACAAGATCCCGGCCATCGTCGATCCCGACGGCCCCGACGGCCAGCCCATCTCGCTGTTCGAGTCCGGCGCCATTCTGCTGTACCTGGCCGGCAAGACCGGCAAGTTCCTGCCCGAAGATGTGCGCGGCAAGTACGACGCGCTGCAGTGGCTGATGTTCCAGATGGGCGGCGTCGGCCCGATGCTGGGCCAGGCGCACCATTTCCGCATGTATGCGCCCGAGAAGATCGAATACGCCATCAACCGCTACACCAATGAGGCCCGCCGCCTCTACGGCGTCATCGACAAGCAATTGTCGGAGCATGCCTGGCTGGCGGGCGACGCGTACTCCGTGGCCGACATCGCCACCTTCCCCTGGCTGCGCAGCTGGCAGAACCAGGGCGTGGAAATGGACGACTACCCGCACCTCAAGCGCTGGTTCAACGAGATCGCCGAGCGCCCGGCGGTCAAGCGCGGGGTGGAAGTGCTGGCCATGGAACGCAAGCCCATCCGCGATGAGAAGTCGCGGGAAGTCCTCTTCGGCGCCAAGCAATACCAGCGCCGCTGAGCATCCGCCCGAAGCAGCCCCGGGGGACCGCGCGCGCGTGGCGTCAATGCAGACAGACGGACCGCAGCGCGGCCTCGCCCACCACATGCGCCGGCGCCTGCAGGCAGCACAGCAGGCTCGCCACGGGATGGAGCGCATCGATCCGATACGTTTCATCGGGATCCGGCGCGAAGACCATGCCGGGCTGCAGGTAGGCCACCTCGCGCTCGGCATGCGGCCAGGGCGAATGCCACTGCAGGCACAGCGTCCCCTCATGGCAGGCCGCCCAGTTCAGCCCGCCCGCGCGCAGGCGCATCGCCCATTCCGGCTCGCCCTCCCCAAGCGAGACAAAGGCCGCGTTGACCCGCAGCACGCCAGGCGCGGAACGCGCCTGGCCTTCGGCCAGCCCTGGCGCGAAGCATCCCGAGCGCACCGACACGCCGCTCACCTCGATCGTCTCGGCGCCGGGTGTAGCCCGCCAGCGCTCCGCCTGGCCCGTGGCAAACGCATCGTAGCTGCTGGTGATGCCCGCCCCCACCAGCCCGACGGCATTGGGATCCAGGATGGCGCGGATCATTACGGCGTCCTGCAGCACCGCCAGATCCAGGCGCTCGGCCTGACGCAGCGCGTACAAGCCGCCGGCGGACAACAGCACGGGGGCGCCGCCCACCGGCGTCAGCTTGATGGTGCCGTACAGACAGGCCCACCACTCGGCACGGGCGGTGACGATACCTGACTGCATCGCGCCCTCCGGCAGGAAGATGTAGTCGCCGCTGCTGCCCAGCCCGGCGGCCTCCGGCACCACCCTCACCTGCAAACCGACGCGCAACTGCGAAGCGCTTCCGCCCGCCAGTATTTCGCCGCGCATCTGTGCGTCGAACAACGAAAAAATACGCATGGCACTTCCTTCTCCGCGTAGTGGAAAAATGCAGCGCCGCGCTTCCCCGTGGGTTGGAGTCCCCGATGTCGTGATGCCCAAGGCTTTGGTTGCCTGGTTTCTTGGTTTCTTGGTTTTCTGGTTTTGCCGCTGCCTGGCCGCCCGGTATCGGCTCGCACAGGTGCCCGGCAGCGTTCGTAACACTCGGAAAAGCTTTTACCGAGCACTCGCGGGCATCATCCACAGGTTTTCCGAACGCATGCCGCCTGCAGCAGGCGCCAACGTATTCGCCAATGGCAACCGCGATAAAAAACGGCCGAAACCTCTTCAAACGAGGGGCAAAACCGAGCGTTCCTGCCCATCGACCATGCCAGCACTCTGCGTGTCTCGCCCAGTAACCTATAGTGCGTCCTACTATAAAGCGTCGCCACAAAGAGGTCAATAACTTAGCCTCGACCCGTTCTCCATTACGCATAGAGCCATGGTCGGTGATCCTCTCAAGCTGTTTGGACTGCACCTTGCGGAGTTGCGCAAACAGCGTGGCTGGTCGCAGGAGAAGCTTGCTCTCGAAAGCGGAATGGCACGCTCCTACCTGAGCGGTATCGAGCGCGGGATGCGCAACGTTTCCCTGATCAATATCTGCGCGCTGGCAGGCACGCTCGGCGTAAGCGCCAGTGAAATGCTCAACTTCAACAGCGGTGACGGCCAGAGCGGCGCCCTCGTGCTGGAGCAGAAGTGCGCCGAGTTCAATATCACGCCGGCGCAGCGTGTCACCGTGCGCCATATGGCACTGATGACCGACACCGAGCAGGATGTGATCGCGTCGGTGGCGCGCACAATCGCCGTCCGGGCCATGCAGCAGACCTAGCGGCCCGGCGCCCAGAGCGCCCCGGGCCGCGCGCGGCAGCCAGGCTCAGCCGGCGGCGGCCGGCGCATCCACTGCCAGCAGTTCGGCAAAGCGTGCCGCGTCGAGGTTGGCCCCGCACACGATCAGCGCCACCTTTTTCCCCGCCAGTGTTTCGCGCAGCGGCCCCAGCAACGCCGCGGTGGACACCGCCGTAGCCGGCTCCGTGGCCAGCTTCATGTCGCGGTAGAGGATGCGCATGGCGTCACGTATCGCCGCGTCGGATACCCGCACCATGCCGTCGACAAACTGGCGGCACACGCCGTAGCTGTAATCGAGCGCATACGGCGCGCCCAGGCTGTCGGCAATCGTCCTGACCCGCTCCAGGGCCTGCGGCCGCCCGGCCTCGAAGCTGCGGTTCATGGCATCGGCGCCATCCGGCTCGGCCCCATAGACCCGGCAGGCCGGATTGATCTGCTTGACCGCCGCGGCGATGCCGCCGCACAGCCCGCCGCCGCCCACCGGCACCACCACCGCATCTAGCCCGCTCACCTGGCGCATCAGTTCCAGCCCCACGGTCGCGGTGCCCTGCGCGATCAGCGGGCCGTCGTACGGGTGCACCATGGTGCGCCCCTCCTGCTCGACCAGTTGCAGCGCGTGGTCGAAGGCCGCGTGTATGTCCGGTAACAACAGCACCTCGGCCCCGGCCTCGCGGCRGGCGGCCATGCGCGCCGGACTGGCGCTGGCCGGCATCGCCAGCTTGGCGCCAACGCCAGCCACCTTTGCCGCGTGGGCTACCGCCATGGCATGGTTGCCCGCACTGGCCGCCACCACGCCACGCGCGCGCGCCGCGCCGTCCATGCGCTCGATACTGTTGAGCGCGCCGCGCAGCTTGAAGGTGCCGGTGATCTGGAACAGTTCCAGCTTGAGCCATACCTCGGTGGCGGGATCGAGCTGCTGCATGGCGCCGGTCTGCCAGCGCCACACGGGCGTCTCCAGCACCTTGCCCTGGAGCCGGCGCGCGGTCTCCTGGATGTCGGGCAGGCTGGGATAGCGGGCGTGCGCGCGCAGGTCGGAAAGATCGGACATCGGGTGTTCTCCATCGAATCGGTTGGTCGCGTGCAGGCCCCATGGCCGTGCACGGCAAGGGAGGGACCACGGGCCACCGAGCACCAGCCAAAGCCGCAGCTCAGCGACCCCGGATAATTCGAATAATGGAGAACGAGAAGGAGGAGGACAGGCGGGACGTGGGCTGCCCGGCGCCCGCGCATGCAGCGGCGCCACCGGTAGCGGTGTCGCGGCAATGCGAAGAAGGGGCGGGCGATGTCGACGTCATGGACCGGCCAGTATGCCACAAGCGGTGGCCACCGCAAACACGGAGCAGGGCCGCGCCGACATGCGGTACGCGCCGTCGTTGAAGACGCGATTGCGGCGGCCGCGCGTTACACGCCCAGCATGCCCTGGCGCTCGATAAAGGCGATCACCTGGTCCAGCCCCTGCCCCGACTTCACGCTGCCCATCACGAACGGGCGTACGCCGCGCATCTTGCGCGCATCGCTTTCCATGATGTCCAGGTTGGCGCCCACATAGGGGGCCAGGTCGGTCTTGTTGATCACCAGCAGGTCCGACTTGGTGATGCCGGGGCCGCCCTTGCGCGGGATCTTCTCGCCGCCGGCCACGTCGATCACGTAGATGGTCAGGTCCGACAACTCCGGGCTGAAGGTGGCGGCAAGATTGTCGCCGCCGGACTCGATGAAGACGATATCGGCATCGGGAAACTTCGCCAGCATGCGGTCGACCGCCTCCAGGTTGATCGAGGCATCTTCGCGGATCGCGGTATGCGGGCAGCCGCCCGTTTCCACGCCCATGATGCGCTCGGCCGGCAGGGCCCCGGAGATGGTCAGCAGCCGCTGGTCTTCCTTGGTGTAGATATCGTTGGTGATGGCGACCAGGTCATAGCGCTCGCGCATGGCCTTGCACAGCATCTCCAGCAAGGTGGTCTTGCCGGAACCGACGGGGCCGCCCACGCCGACGCGCAACGGGGGATTCTTCTTGGTACGGGCCTGGGTCATGATGAGAGTCTTGTCCTGGTAATCGTCTGGTTGCCGCGGTGGCCCGCTCAGGAACGGAACAGCCGGGAGTATTGCGTTTCGTGCCGCGCGGACAGCAGGCCCAGCATCGGGGAAAAAGTAGACAGCATTGGCGGCTCGGCATCGGCGCGGCGCACCGCCTCGTCGACGGTTGCGAGCACCGCGGGATGCAGCCGGCGCAGGATGTGCTGCCCCGCCACCTGGCCCAGCGGCACCGCCTTGAGGGCGGCGGACACCTGGTTCTCGGCCCAGCTGAAGCAATAGGCCGCCAGCCCGTCGCGCTCGCCAACGTCCAGCGCCACGCAAGCCGCGGCGAAGGCGGTCGGCAGGCATACCGGCGACAGCACCGCGAGCTGCGCGCGCAGTGCGGCGTCGCCCCACTCCATCTGCGCCACCAGCCGGGCCAGCGACCAGCCCATCTGCTCGGTCTCCAGCCGCAGCTCCGCGCTCTCGCGCGTGGCGTGGAACCAGTTGTTCCATTCGGCCAGGCGCGTCGCGTCCAGTGTGCGCCAATGGCGATAGAGCAGCAGCCACACCGGTGCCTCGCACTGCGACTGCACATCCAGCAGGTTGCTGCGCACCCATTGCTCCGCGCTGCCGGCATCGCGCACGATGCCGCAGTCGATGGCCGCCTCCAGCCCTTGCGAATAGCTGAAGCCGCCGATCGGCAGCGCGGGGGAGGCCAGGTGCAGCAGGGAGATGAGCTGGGAGAGTTGGGTCATGGAACGACTGCGCACTGCCCGTGATGCTCATGAAACACCGCCTGCGCCGCGGCGTAGTCCTCGGCGAAAGTGGCATCGTGACCGTGCTTGTGCCCGCCGCCGTAGGCGCCGGCCTCGGGCTCGAACGGCAGCTCGGCGCGCTCGGCCTGCACGCCAAGGCGGGCCAGCATGTCCGCCAGCACCGGGTCGTACTCCAGCCGCAGGTAGTCGCGCCCCACTTCCRCCGGCGTGTGCCGGTTGCCCAGGTGATAGGCCGCGCGCATCAGCGCCTGCGGATCACTGGCTCCCACCTGCAGCACGGACTCCGGCGCGGCGAGCACCTCGACGAAGACTCCGCTCTCGGTGACCAGCAGATCGCCGCCGCGCAGCACGGTGCCGCGCGGCAGAAACAAGGCGACTTCCTCTCCGCTATCGAGGGTGGCGCGCAGGCGGCTCTTGCTGCGCTCGGCGAAAGGCAGCACCAGCTTGGGCGCGCGGCGCACCAGCACGGCGGCGATGCCATGCGGGGCGCTGAGGTGTTTGTCGATCTTTTGCAAAGGGGGCCTTCAAAAAAGGAAATAGCGCTGCGCCATCGGCAGCACGGTAGCCGGCTCGCAGATCAGCAACTGGCCGTCGGCCACCACCTGGTACGTCTCGGGATCCACCGTGACGTTCGGCTGCCAGTCATTGTGCACCATGTCGCGCTTGCTGACGGTGCGCGTACCGCGTACCGCCGAAAGCACCTTCTCCAGTCCATAGCGGCCGCCCACATCGGCTGCCAGCGCGGCCTGCGAGACAAAGGTCAGCGAAGACTTGTGCAGGGCCCGGCCGGCAGCGGCGAACATCGGCCGGTAGTGCACCGGCTGCGGCGTCGGGATCGATGCGTTGGGATCTCCCATCGCTGCCGCGGCGATCATCCCACCCTTGAGGATCAGGCTCGGCTTGACGCCGAAGAAGGCCGGCTTCCACAGCACGAGGTCGGCCCACTTCCCCACCTCGATCGAGCCCACCTCATGCGCGATGCCGTGCGTGAGCGCGGGGTTGATGGTGTACTTGGCGATGTAGCGCTTGACGCGGAAATTGTCATGCCCGCCGCGCGYATCTCCGGGATCGCCGGGCAGCTTGCCGCGCTGCGCGGCCATCTTGTGCGCGGTCTGCCAGGTGCGGATGATGACCTCGCCGACCCGGCCCATGGCCTGCGAGTCGCTGGAGATCATCGAGAAGGCGCCGAGATCGTGCAGGATGTCCTCGGCGGCAATCGTCTCGCGGCGGATGCGGCTTTCCGCGAAAGCGATGTCCTCGGCGATCGACGGGTCCAGGTGATGGCACACCATCAGCATGTCGAGGTGTTCGTCGAGCGTGTTGATGGTGTAGGGCCGCGTCGGGTTGGTCGACGACGGCAATACGTTGGGCTCGCCGCACACCTTGATGATGTCTGGCGCGTGGCCGCCGCCCGCGCCTTCGGTGTGGTACGTATGAATGGTGCGGCCCTTGAACGCAGCCACCGTAGCCTCGACGAAACCGGCCTCGTTGAGCGTATCGGTATGAATCGCCACCTGCGTATCGGTGGCATCCGCCACGCCCAGGCAGGTGTCGATCGCCGCCGGCGTGGTGCCCCAGTCTTCATGCAGCTTGAGCCCGATGGCGCCGGCCTCGACCTGCTCCGTCAGCGGCCCCGGCTGGCTGGCGTTGCCCTTGCCGAGCAGGCCGATATTCATCGGATAAGCCTCGACCGCCTGCAGCATGCGCTCCATGAACCAGGGGCCAGGCGTCACGGTGGTGGCAAACGTCCCCGTCGCGGGCCCGGTGCCGCCGCCGATCATGGTGGTGACGCCGCTCATCAGCGCTTCTTCGATCTGCTGCGGGCAGATGAAGTGGATGTGGCTGTCGATGCCGCCGGCGGTGACGATCATGCCCTCGCCCGCGATCACTTCGGTGCCGGGACCGACGACGATGGTCACGCCTGGCTGGATGTCCGGATTGCCGGCCTTGCCGATCGACGCRATGCGGCCATSCTTGAGACCGATGTCGGCCTTGACGATGCCCCAGTGATCSACGATCAGCGCATTGGTGATGACGGTGTCGACGCAGTCCTTCGCCATGCGCTGGCTCTGCCCCATGCCGTCGCGGATCACCTTGCCACCGCCGAACTTCACCTCCTCGCCGTAGATGGTGAAGTCCTTCTCCACCTCGATGATGAGCCCGGTGTCGGCCAGCCGCAGGCGGTCGCCGGTGGTGGGGCCGAACATCTCGGCATAGGCCTGCCTGGAGATTTTCACGCTCATCACAGCGCTCCCATGATCTTGCCGTTGAAGCCGTAGACGATGCGCGCGCCGGCCAGCGCCACCAGCTCCACCGTGCGGCTCTGGCCCGGCTCGAAGCGCACCGCGGTGCCGGCGGCGATATTGAGCCGGAAACCGCGGGTGGCCTCGCGGTCGAAATCCAGCGCGGGATTGGTCTCGTAGAAATGGAAATGCGAGCCGACCTGGACCGGACGGTCGCCGGTGTTGGCCACCGTCACGCTCACCGTGGGGCGGCCGGCATTGAGTTCGATCTCGCCCTCTGCGGGCATCAGTTCACCGGGGATCATGCTGGTTTCCTTGTCGAGATCAGGCAACCATCAGGCCGACGCCATAGAGCGCCACGCCGGCGCCCGCCAGCCGTGCCAGCCAACCGGCCTGGCGGCGCAGCGCGCCGCCCAGGCCGATGCCGGCCAGGTGCAGCGTCATGGTGGCGACAGCGAAGCCGCCGACATAGGCCACCACCGCGGGCAACGCGCCAGCCGTGGCCGGCAGCTCGGCGCCATGCGCGTAGCCATGAAAGACGGCGAAGCCCCCGACGATGGCCATGCCCGCCCACGCCGGCAGCCTGGCACGCAGCGCCACCAGCACGCCGATCACCAGCAGCGATGCGGCAATCATCGGCTCCACCAGCGGCAGGCCGAGGCCGCTCAGCCCGAGCGCCGCGCCGGCCAGCATCAGTGCAACGAACACAAAAGGCATGCGCAGCGCCTCGCGCGGCGAGCGTGCTCCCAGCGCGCTCCACACGCCCACGCCCGCCATGGCGAGCAAGTGGTCCATGCCGGTGAAGGGATGCAGCAGGCCCGCCCACAGGCTGGCGCCGACCGTGGCGGCATCGTGGCCGGGATGGGCGAAGGCCGCGGCGCTGGCAAGCGCCAGCGGGACACCCGCCATGGCGGCCCTGGCGGCGCGCGAGCGATTGGAACGGTTCATGTCTTGACCTCGTGTTTTCGTTCAGTGGTTCGGCAGGCCTGGCGTGCGCAAGCAAAGCGCTCGCCCGTCTCAGACGATCGGATGATGCACAGTGACCAGCTTGGTGCCATCGGGGAAGGTGGCTTCCACCTGGATCTCGGGGATCAGTTCGGCCACCCCCTCCATCACATCTTCGCGCGTGAGCACCGTGGTGCCTTCGTGCATCAGCTCGGCCACGGTGCGGCCATCGCGCGCGCCTTCCATGATGGCCGCCGTGATCAGGGCCACCGCCTCGGGATAGTTGAGCTTGAGCCCGCGCGCGCGGCGGCGCTCGGCCAGCAGCGCGGCGGTGAAGATCAACAGCTTGTCCTTCTCTCGCGGAGTCAGTTCCATCTTGGTATTCCCGTAGTTTCTTGTTCTGCATGTCCGGTACGCGGCCGGCAAGCGCCTACGTCGCCCACAGCCTCAGCGGCCTGGCGGCAACGCCGTGGATGGGCTCGCGCAATGCGCTCCATGCGCTTACCATCAGATGCCTGACCGCCTCCATCTGCGCACCCAGCACGCGCAGCAGCAGCATGGACTGGCCATCCTGCTCAAACCGCGTCACGCCGGCACGCAGGTCCGGCCCATACGGCAGCCGTTCGGCAAGCGCTTCGGCCAGTTCCTGCGTGGCACCCTCGCCCACCGCCCACAGCGTGCCCATCACATTGAGCCCATCCAGCCCGGCCACCGCATGCCGCAGCGCGGAGCCGGCGTCCAGTTGCGCGCTTTCGATCCACAGCGGGCGCGTACCGCCATTCACCGTGGTCTCCATGACCAGCGATCCGCGCGCCCACGTTTCGCCGCTGGCCTGGCGGCCCAGCACGACGGCATCCCAGCCGATCGCGCTGGCGCCGGGCGCCACCGTCACGGTGGTGGCAAGGCGCGCGTGCGCGTCGTCGAATACGATGTTTTCCTGCGGCAGCCAGTCCACCCGCGCGCCGGCTTGCAGCGTCAGCGTGACGCGTTGCGCGGCCTCGCGGCCGAGCGACTTGTACCACTTGGTGGCGCCGGGCGTCGCCAGCACCGCATGGGCGCCCGCCTCCACCGTCACCTCGATCTCCAGGCTGTCGCCGCCGGCCACGCCGGCGGGCGGATGCAGGATCACCACGTGGCAGATCGCCCCCCCTGCGCCCTCTGGATAGAGCGGCTTTTGCACCAGCAATGGCCCCCGGTGGCGGCGCTCGGCCAGCACACTGCGTTCGCCGCGCGCGGCAAACCGCAGGCGCAGGCTGGCCTCCCATGCGGGCGGCACGGCAAGGGTCGAAGGAAAGTCTGGATGACGCATGGGCGATGGAAAGGCGGACGCTGCCGGTGATGCGTGGCGCGCTCGATGCGGGCATCATAGCGCGGGGTCGGTGCGGCTGGAAGCGGTATTGTCGGCGCGCGGCATCTGGCGGATTGGCATGCTCTTCGCTACTGCCGACGCAAGCTCTCTGCCCCGGCAGCCGCTTTATGTTCAGCCACGGCTCTCTCGCCGGACAAACCCACGACCTCGCTTACACCGCGATCAGCTCCCGCACCCCCTCCTCTTCCATTCTTGCCCCCTCCCCTCTCGCCACCACCTCACCGCGGCTCATCACGACGTAGTGATCCGCCAGATGCCGGGCGAACTCGTAATACTGTTCCACCAGCAGCACCGTCATGCCGAACTCGTCCACCAGCAGCCGCAGCGCGCGGCCGATGTCCTGGATGATGGAAGGCTGGATGCCCTCGGTCGGCTCGTCCAGGATCAGCAGCTCCGGCTCGCTCATCAACGCGCGGCCGATTGCCAGTTGCTGCTGCTGGCCGCCCGAGAGATCGCCGCCCCGGCGCTGGCGCATGCTGCGCAACACCGGGAACAACTGGTAGATCCGGTCGGGCACGCCGGCCGGGCGCTTCAGGCTCGCGGCGCCGATCAGCAGGTTCTCCTCCACCGTCAGGCGCGGGAATATCTCGCGTCCCTGCGGCACGTAGGCGAGCCCGGATGCCACGCGCTCGTACGGCGGCTTCTTTTCCAGCGCGTGCCCCGCCCAGCTGATGCTGCCGCTCCTCGTGGGCACCACGCCCATCAGGCATTTGAGCAGGGTGCTCTTGCCCACGCCGTTACGGCCCAGCAAGGTCGTCAGCTTGCCTTGCGGCACCTCGAAGGTGACATTGCGCAGGATGTGGCTGCCGCCGTAGAACTGGTTGAGTGCATTGACCTGCAACATGGTTTGGTTTCCTTTATCTACGCGTGCGCGCTTACCGGCCCAGATAGGATTCGATCACGCGCTCCTCGCGCTTGACGGCGTCGAGCGTGCCTTCGGCCAGCACGCTGCCTTCGGCCAGCACCGTGACCTTGCCGCTATCGCCGGCCAGCGCCGCGACAAATTCCATGTCGTGCTCCACCACCATCATTGAGCAGGTGCCGCGCAGGCTGTTCAGCAGCTGGGCCAGTTGCATGGTTTCCTCGTCGGTCATGCCGGCCACCGGCTCGTCGAGCAGCAGCAACTGCGGTTGCTGCATCAGCAGCATGCCGATCTCGAGCCGCTGCTTCTGCCCATGCGACAGCATGCCGGCCGGGCGATACGCTTCATCTTCCAGCCCCGTCAACGCCAGCGTTTCCTCGATGCGGCGATGCCCTTGCGCCCCCAGGCGCGCCCGCAAGGAAGAGAACCAGCGCTTGTCGCCCTTCATCGCCAGTTCCAGGTTCTCCCACACCTCGTGCTGCTCGAACACGGTGGGCTTCTGGAACTTGCGGCCGATGCCGGTCTGCGCGATCTTGGGCTCGGTCATGCGCATCAGGTCGATGCTCTGCCCGAGGAACACGCGCCCGCTCACATTGGCATTGCGTGGCCCGGTCTTGCCGGTGATCACGTCCATCATCGTGGTCTTGCCCGCGCCATTGGGACCGATCACGCAGCGCAGTTCGCCGTGGTCGATCGACAGCGTGAGCTGGTTGAGCGCGCGGAAGCCATCGAACTGCACAGTCACGTCTTCCAGGTAAAGGATGGGACCGTGCGAGACATCGATGACGCCGGGCTCCAGCACGCGGCCGAGGCCGGTGGTGCCCCCGCTTTCCGCCTGCTGCGCTCCGAGTGCGGCGTTCATGCTTCACCTCCGCTGCGGGTAACTTTGGCCGGCGCGCCGGCCGATGTGCCTTGTGCAACCGGGTGCCTGGCACGCATGCCGCGCACGCGCTTGATCAGGCCGATCACGCCGTCCGGCAGGTACAGCGTGACCAGCACGAACATCGCGCCCAGCAGGAACAGCCAGTACTCGGCGAAATAAGCCGTGAACATCGTCTTGGCGCCGTTGACAAGGAAGGCGCCGATGATCGGGCCGATCAGCGTGCCGCGTCCGCCCACGGCGACCCACACCGCCATCTCGATGGAGTTGGCCGGCGACATCTCGCCCGGGTTGATGATGCCCACCTGCGGCACGTAAAGCGCGCCGGCAATGCCGCATAGCACCGCCGAGAACGTCCACACGAAGAGCTTGTAGCCAAGCGGGTTGTAGCCGGAGAACATCACGCGCATCTCCGCATCGCGCACCGCCGTCACCACGCGGCCAAGCTTGGAGGTGACGATGTAGCGGCAGGCGATAAAGCCGGCCAGCAAGGCAAGGAACGTCAGCACGAACAGCGCGGTACGGGTTTCGGGCGCGGCCACGGCAAAACCGGCGATGCGCTTGAAATCGGTGAAGCCGTTGTTGCCGCCGAAGCCGGTCTCGTTGCGGAAGAACAGCAGCATCGCGGCATAGGTCATGGCCTGCGTGATGATGGACAGGTACACACCCTTGATGCGCGAGCGGAAGGCGAAGAAGCCGAACAGCCACGCCAGCACGCCGGGCACCAGCACCACCAGCAGCATGGCGTAGCCAAGATGTTCGGTGCCATGCCAGAACCACGGCAACTCCTTCCAGTCGAGGAAGACCATGAAGTCCGGCAGGTCGCTTTTGTAGACACCTTCACGGCCGATGGCGCGCATCAGGTACATGCCCATGGCATAGCCGCCGAGCGCGAAGAACAGCCCGTGGCCCAGGCTGAGGATGCCGCAGTAGCCCCACACCAGGTCCAGCGCGATCGCGGCCAGCGCAAAGCACATGATCTTGCCGATCAGCGTCAGCGCATAGGCCGACAGATGCATCGGATGGCCTTCGGGCAACAGCAGCGCGCACACCGGCACGCCGATGCCCGCCACCAGCGCGATCGCCAGCAGCGCCGCCCAGCCGCGGCCCGAGAACAGCGGCTGGCGTTCCGGCACCGCCAGCCGGAATCCGGTCGCGGATTGTTTCGATGTTGAAGTCTGCATCATGCCTCCGCGCTGCGCCCTTTGAGCGCGAACAGTCCTTGCGGGCGCTTCTGGATGAAGAGCACGATCAGCACCAGGACAAAGATCTTGGCCAGCACCGCACCGTAGAACGGCTCGATGAACTTGTTGATAAGGCCCAGCCCGAAGGCACCGATGATGGTGCCCGCCAGTTGCCCCACGCCGCCCAGCACCACTACCATGAAGGAGTCGATGATGTAGGCCTGCCCGAGGTCGGGCCCCACATTACCGATCTGCGACAAGGCGCAGCCACCGAGCCCGGCAATGCCCGCACCGAACGCGAAAGCGTAGCTATCCACTTTCCAGGTGCGCACGCCCACGCAGGCCGCCATGGTGCGGTTCTGCGTGGTGGCGCGCACGAACAGGCCCAGGCGGGTGCGGTTGAGCACGGCCCATGCCACCGCCACCACCGCCAGCGCGAACACGATGATGATCATGCGGTTGTAGGGCAACACCATCCCCGGCAGCCATTCAACGCCACCGCTCATCCAGGAGGGATTGGCCACTTCCACGTTCTGCGCGCCGAACAGCGTGCGCACCGCCTGCATCAGCAGCAGGCTCACGCCAAACGTCGCCAGCAGCGTTTCCAGCGGACGGCCGTAGAGATGGCGCAGCACCAGCCGCTCCAGCACGAAGCCAACCACGGCCGATGCCAGGAACGATGCTGGCAGCGCAAAAAGCAGGTACCAGTCGAAGGCACCGGCGAAATGCGCCCGGAATACGCCTTGCACCATATAGGTGGCGTACGCGCCGATCATCAGGAATTCTCCGTGCGCCATATTGATGACGCCGATCAGGCCATAGGTAATGGCCAGGCCCAGCGCGGCCAGCAGCAGCACGCTGCCCAGGCTCAGGCCGGCGAAGAGGTTGCCGATGAGTTCGGCGCGGCGCTGGTCGCCGCGCAGGGCATCGAGCGCCTGCTGGGCGGCGCCTCGCAGTTCGGCGTCGGGCTCGCGGTATTTGCCGGCTTCGTCACGCTCCAGCAGTGGCTGCAGCTTCTGCCGGCTTTGCGGATTGCTGTCGCGCCCGAGAATATGAATGGCTTCCAGCCGTTCGTCGCGATTGCCCTCGGCCAGCACGATATTGGCCCAGATCACATCGAGCTTGGCACGCAGGCCGGCATCGGCCTCGGCCTTGCGCGCGGCTTCCACCACCGGGCGCGAGGCGCTGCCGGGCTGGTCCAGCAGCGTGTTGACGGCCTGCGTGCGCACCGCCGCATCGGGCGATTGCAGCAGCGTGCTGCTGGCGGCACTGTCCACCAGCGCGCGCAGGCTGTTGTTAAGGGTCAGCGCTTCGAGCGCATCGGGCTTGACCGTGACCGGTTTGCCGCTGATGGCGTCCACCAGCTTGTCGCCGTCCTGGCGCACCATGCCGACGCCGGGCGCGTATTGCAGCGTATCGTCTTGCAGCGCCTTGAGAATGGGGCCCGCCTCCGCCACCGGCGCCTTGGTGTGAAGCGAAAGAGAACGATAAGGGTCGGTGCATAAGGTTTGCGATCGCGCGCAGGAAGCGCGCGACCACCTTGGTCGGCGTGACGGGTTTTGCTTTGCGCCGCGGCCCTGAAGCGGCCCGCGGCAGTGAAACAAAGTCGGTTTGCTCCCCTCTCCCGAAGGCGGAGAACAAACACCGGACAGCTTGCGGGCGCGGTCTTCTCGACGCAGGCCCGCCCGCGGTCTTACATCACCTTGTCCGGCTTGCCTTCGTTACCCGCGATGAACGGGCTCCACGGCTGCGCGCGCACTGCCTTCGGCGTCTTCCACACCACCGTGAACTGGCCGTCGCCCTTGACCTCGCCGATCATCACCGGCTTGTACAGGTGATGGTTCTCGCCCATGGTCAACGTGAAGCCGTCCGGCGCCTTGAAGGTCTGGCCATACATCGCGGCGCGCACCTTGTCGGTATCGGTGGTGCCGGCCTTCTTCACGGCTTGCGCCCACATATGGATGCCCACGTAGGTGGCTTCCATCGGGTCGTTCGTCACGCGCTTGTCGCCGCCCGGCAGGTTGTTGGCCTTGACCCATGCCGCCCATTGCTTCTTGAAGGCTTCGTTTTCCGGGTTCTTGACCGACATGAAGTAGTTCCATGCGGCCAGGTGGCCCAYCAGCGGCTTGGTGTCGATGCCGCGCAGCTCTTCCTCGCCGACAGAGAACGCCACCACCGGCACGTCCTTGGCCTTSAGGCCGGCGTTGCCCAGTTCCTTGTAGAAMGGCACGTTGGAGTCGCCRTTGAYSGTSGAGATSACCGCSGTCTTGCCGCCTTGCGAGAACTTCTTGATATTGGCGACGATGGTCTGGTAATCGCTGTGGCCAAACGGCGTGTAGACCTCTTCGATATCCTTGTCCGCCACGCCCTTGCTCTTCAGGAAGGCCCGCAGGATCTTGTTGGTGGTGCGCGGGTAGACGTAGTCGGTGCCCAGCAGGAAGAAGCGCTTGGCGCCGCCGCCCTCCTTGCTCATCAGGTATTCCACGGCGGGAATGGCCTGCTGGTTGGGTGCGGCGCCGGTATAGAAGACGTTCTTGGACATCTCCTCGCCTTCATACTGCACCGGGTAGAACAGCAGTGAGTTCAGCTCTTCATAAACGGGCAGCACCGACTTGCGCGAAACCGAGGTCCAGCAGCCGAAGGTGACGGCAACCTTGTCCTTGGTGATCAGCTGGCGCGCCTTCTCGGCGAACAGCGGCCAGTTGGAAGCGGGATCGACCACGACCGGCTCAAGCTTGCGGCCAAGCACACCACCGCTCTTGTTGATCTCGTCGATCGTCATCAACGCCACGTCCTTGAGCGACGTCTCGGAAATGGCCATGGTGCCGGACAGCGAATGCAGGATACCGACCTTGATCGGCTCCTTGGACTGCGCCAATGCCAGCGGGCTAACACCTGCCGTTGCGAAGAATGCCGCGGCGGCTACCGCCGACAGTTTCAGCATGTCACGTCTTTTCATTGCAGCTCCCAGATTGTCGTGTTGGATAAGGAACAACGCACCCCGGGTACACCTTCTGCAACTAGCATGCCATGGCATACAAGCTTGTATACATGGTTGCACACACCGCCTGGCGAGCCTCCGGCGGCGGCCACGCGCCATGCCGCACCACGATAGTGCGGATACGTCACGCACCAAGCCAGTGCGGCGTCAGCGGCTGAATCAGATTGGGGCATCCGCCGGCGCGCATGCTGCGGCGTGACTTGCCCGAATCCCGAATCGGCTCTATGGTGGCCGTTCGCTTGCGCGCCGTGCCCTTGCCGCATATTGCGCAGACAAGCAGAAAACAGCACGACGGAGACAACCCATTGAACGCGTCAGCGGCGCCAGGGAACCAGATCGTCATCATCGGCGCGAGTGTGGCCGACATGTGCATGGGCATCCGGCTCAGGCAAGCCTGCATCGATACCTTCGTCGTCTTCGGGAATGCCGGCACGGTGGGCGGCACCTGGCGCGACAACACCTGTCCGGGCCGCGGCTGCGACATTCCCTCCCGCCTGCACCGCTTCTCCTTCGCGCCAAAGCCTGGACCGGTCCAGCGCATGCTTGCCACAGCCGGAAATCCCCGAGCGCTTCGGCCCGCTCGGGCACGTCCGCTATGGCACTGATCGCGCAGCACCTGGATTGAACGGAACCATCAAGCCGGCTTTTTGAACATCCCATCCCAACCAGCAACGCCTCCAGGCAAACCGATGACCACACTTCCGTCATACCAGCCACGCAGCGCCTGGGCCATGGCCTCGATGCTGACCTGGCTGTCGCTGATCAACTTCCTCGACAAGATCGTGCTGGGCATGGTGGCCGTGCCGCTGATGGCGGACCTGAAGCTGCCGCCGGCGGAGTTCGGCCTGATCGCCAGCAGCTTCTTCTGGCTGTTTTCGCTGTCCACCGTGCTGGTGGGATTTCTGTCCAATCGCGTGGCCACGCGCTGGCTGCTGCTGGCGATGGGCCTGTCGTGGGCCCTGCTGCAAATACCGCTGGCGCTGGCCACCTCGGCCATGACCATTCTCTTGTGCCGCATGCTGCTTGGCGCGGCCGAGGGCCCGGCCTTCCCGATCTCCGTGCATGCGTTATTCAAATGGTTTCCCGACCACAAGCGCAATCTGCCGGTGGCGGTGGTCAACCAGGGCGCGACGGCGGGCCTGCTGCTGGCGGGCTTGCTGATCCCGCTGGTGACGATGCATTGGGGATGGCGCGCCAACTTCATGATCCTCGCCGCCATCGGCGCGGCATGGAGTGCGATGTGGCTCTGCGTGGGACGCGAGGGGCCGCTGGCGCAGGCGAGCGACCGGCGCCCCGGCGCCGCGGCCATGCCCGTGCGGCTGCCCTATCGCCGCATCTTCCGCGACCCGACCGTGCTTTCCTGCCTGGCCATCGGCTTCTGCGCGTACTGGGCGCTGGCGCTGGGGCTGACCTGGCTGCCGGCCTACCTGGAGAAAGGCCTCGGCTTCGACCCGGTCACCACCGGGCGCTGGTATGCGGCCATCGTGGCCTCGGCCATGCCCGTCACGCTGATCCTTAGCTGGCTGTCGCAACGCATGTTGCGCGGCGGCGCGTCGTCGCGGCTGGCGCGCGGCGTGATCATCTCGATCGCCGCGCTGGTGGGCGGCTGCGTGTACCTGGTGATCGCGTCGGTAACGCTGCCCCCCGTCCCGAAGACCTTGCTGATTGCCGTGGCGGCATGCCTGCCCCCCGTGGGCTTCGCGCTGACGCCGGCGATGCTGGCGCAGATCGTACCGGAGGCCCAGCGCGGGAGCGTGCTGTCCATCCACACGGCGCTGATCACGCTGGCGGGCATCCTGGCCCCGGCCGTGGTGGGGCAACTGGTGCAGCGCCACGGCATGATCGGTGGCTTCGAAGTGGGATTCACGATCAACGCCATGCTGCTGATGGTGGCCGGCGTGATCGGCCTGTGCTGGCTGAATCCCGAGCGCTCGGCCAAGGCCCTGGCGGCGGCCACGCATGACATGACGGCGGCGCGCTCGCCCGCCTGAGCCCGGCCCCCGCTCAGCGGGCAAACCCCACCAGGCAGCGGCCGCCGCGCACCCGTTGCGGCGGTGGCCTTCAGTGATTACGAATAACGCCGGCTGATCGACTCAGCGACGCACACCGGCCGCTCGCTGCCTTCGCGCTCCACGGTGACTTCCCAGTTCGACTGGGCGCCGACCAGCGCGGGCGCGTTCGGCAGCGGCTCCAGTCGCTCCACCGACAGCAGCTTCACGCGGGCGCGCAGGCGGCTGCCCACCGGTACCGGCGCGGTAAAGCGCACACGGTTCAGGCCATAGTTGACGCCCATCTTGACGCCCGGCATGTCGATCGCGTTGTGCATGAAGGCCGGCAGCAGCGACAGGGTCAGGAAGCCGTGCGCTACCGGGCCGCCAAACGGAGACTCGCGCCGGGCGCGCTCCACGTCGACATGGATCCATTGATGATCGCCAGTGGCTTCGGCGAACAGGTTGACCTGCTGCTGGGTGATTTCAATCCAGTCGCTGACGGCCACTTCCTGGCCCTGCAGGCTTTCCAGTTCTTCGAGCGAAGCGATGGTACGCATGGTGTCTCCTAGTTGTTGTGATGGCCGGGATGGCCGGGATTCAATCGAGGTGCGTGCTGCCCCGGTGCAAGCGCTTTCAGGCTGGGCGGCGGCCGTACATACCCATGCCCTTGACGGTGCAGACCAGTTCGCCGCGCTGATTGGTGGCTTCCCACTGGGTGTGCACCACGCCGCGATCGGGCTTGGACGACGAGGCGCGCGCATCCAGCACGACCAGCGATACGCTCAGCGTGTCACCCGCGTAAACCGGCTTGAGCCAGCGGATTTCGTCCACACCGGGCGAGCCCATGCTGGCCGCCTTGCTGGTCATGTTGTCCACCAGCAGGCGCATCATGATCGAGCAGGTCATCCAGCCGCTGGAGATCAGGCCCTTGTAGATGCTCTTCTGCGCGGCATCCTTGTCGATATGGAAGGGCTGCGGATCATACTGGCGGGCAAAGGTGAGGATCTCTTCCTCGGTCACCAGGTGGGACCCCAGATCGCGCTTGCTGCCGACGCTAAAGTCTTCGAAATAGAGGGTGGGCATGAATGGCTCCGTCAACGAAAGCTATGGCGATGTCCATGTAGCGAGGACAATGCATAACAAAAAACCGCGCCTGGAACAACCGGCGCGGTTCTTTTACTCAACCTGGATCAGACCGTTTCCAGGAAACCGGGCTGTGTCGCAAAGCGGCCCAGGTGATGATCGACATCCCCGAAGGTCGTGTTGATCAGCGTCAGGCGCTTGAACATATGCGCCGCCGGCAGTTCGTCGGTGACGCCCATGCCGCCGTGGATCTGCACCGCTTCCTGGCCGACCGAGCGAGCCGCCTGGCCCACGCGTGCCTTGGCTGCGGAGGCGAWGCGCCGGCGTTCTTCCGGGCTGGCCTCGTCGAACTTGGCGGCGGCCAGCAGCGTGATCGAGCGCGATTGCTCGGCGTGGATGAACATCTCCACCATCCGATGCTGCAGCGCCTGGAAACGCGCGATCGGCACGCCGAACTGCTGGCGGGTCTTGGCGTATTCCAGCGTCGCCGCATTGAGCGCATCCATCACGCCCACCGCTTCCGAGCACAGCAGCACGGCGGCGTAGTCGGCCGCCTGCTCGATCAGCGCAAACGCGGCGCCTTCGGTGCCCAGCAGTTCGCCCGGCGCGTCCTTGAAGGTGATATCGGCRGCGCGCAGGTTGTCGATGGTGCGGTAGTCGGTGRTGCTGACGCCAGCTGCCTTCGGGTCCACCAGGAACAGCGAAATGCCATTGGTATCGGCATCGGCGCCGCTGGTGCGAGCCGAGACAACCAGCTTGCCGGCTTGCGCGCCGTGAATGGTCACGACCTTGCGGCCGTTGAGCTTGCCGCCCTTGGCCGTCACGCGCACGTCGTTGAGCGCATAGCGTGCATGCGGCTCATTGAAGGCAACCGCCAGCTTCAGCTCACCGGCGGCGACCTGCTCCAGCAGCGCGTCCTGGCCGCCGGCCAGCTTGAGCGCGTATGCGGCAACCACGGTGGCGAAGTACGGCTCGACCACCAGGCCGCGGCCCAGTTCCTGCATCACCACCATCATGTCGACGGGCGTGCCCGAGAAGCCGCCCTGCGCTTCAGGCACCGGCAGCGCGGTCAGGCCGAGCTCGACCAGAGCGCCCCAGGCGGCATCGCTATGGCCGGCTTCGGCCTTGATGCCCTTCTTGCGGGTTTCGAAATCGTAGTCTTTGTCGATGAAGCGGTGGACGGCGTCAGCCAGTTGCTTCTGTTCGTCGCTGAGATTGAAGTTCATATCGCGTGTCTCCTCACAGCCCCAGGATCATCTGGCTGATGATGTTCTTCTGAATTTCGTTGGACCCGCCGTAGATGGAGGTCTTGCGATAGTTGAAGTAGTAAGCGGCGAGCGGCGCGGCATCGTCATAGCCGGTCACCGCGTGCTCGTGTTCGCATTCCAGGTAGGCGGTGTCGAACGGCTGGGYATAGGGGCCGACGGCCTCCACCATCAGTTCGGTCAGCATCTGCTGGATTTCCGTGCCCTTGATCTTGAGCATCGAGGCCTCGGGGCCGGGGCCCTTGCCGGCGCTCTCGCTCGACACCACGCGCAGCACGGTCAGTTCCAGCGCCATCAGTTCGATTTCCAGCGCGGCAACCTTGG
Organism: Cupriavidus sp. 05T313; assembly: GCF_056396665.1. Lineage (NCBI taxonomy): Bacteria > Pseudomonadati > Pseudomonadota > Betaproteobacteria > Burkholderiales > Burkholderiaceae > Cupriavidus > Cupriavidus sp. 05T313. Next base: position 29,177 of record NZ_JBFTLX010000136.1, read on the forward strand.
CGCCGAACAGCGGATCTTCCAGCAACGGGCGGCCGTTCTTCTGCTGTTGCTTGGCAACGCGCTTGAGGAAACCCAGTTCGCGCTTGGAGTTGCCCAYGCGGGCGATACCGGTGCGCTCATGGCCGAGCAGGTACTTGGCATAGGTCCAGCCGCGGTTCTCCTCGCCCACGCGGTTTTCCACCGGCACCTGGACGTTGTCGAAGAACACTTCGTTCACCTCATGCTCTTCGTCGAGCATGATGATCGGGCGCACGGTGATGCCCGGCGTCTTCATGTCGATCAGCAGGAAGGAAATGCCCTCTTGCTTCTTGGCTTCGGGATCGGTGCGGACCAGGCAGAAGATCATGTCGGCGTGCTGGCCGAGCGTGGTCCAGGTCTTCTGGCCGTTGACGATGTAGTGCTTGCCGTCCGAGGTCAGTTCGGCGCGGGTCTTCAGCGATGCGAGGTCGGAACCCGAACCCGGCTCCGAGTAACCCTGGCACCACCAGTCGGTGCAATCCAGGATGCGCGGGAGGTAGTACGACTTCTGCTCCTCGCTGCCGTACTTCATGATCACGGGCGCGACCATGGCCACGCCGAAGGGCAGCACGCCGGGTGCGCCGACGCGGGCATTTTCCTCGTCCCAGATATGGCGTTGCGTGGCGTTCCAGCCCGTACCGCCGTACTGGACCGGCCAGTGCGGCGCGGACCAGCCGCGGCCGGCCAGCAGCTTGTGCCAGCGCACCAGATCGTCGCGATTGGGGCGGCGGTGGTTCAGAATCTTGCTGCTGATTTCCGCCGGCAGGTTGGCCTCCAGCCAGCCGCGCACTTCGGCGCGGAAAGCATCGTCGGACGCCGAATAGTTGAGATCCATGCCCGTCTCCAGTGATGCCGGTGTGAGACCGGCAAATTGTTCTAGCTAGCGCGTCATGCGCCGGCAAGAGCACTGCCTCGGGCACAGGACGCTATTCAGTGAGCCGTCTGCTTGAGCGCATCCGGCACCACGAGCTGGAAAGTATCGATGCCTTCGTCGGCAAGCGCCTGCACTTCGTCCGGCGAAGCCGTTCCGCGRATSCCGCGTTCCGGYGCTTCGTCGTARTGCATGCGCCTGGCCTCTTCGGCAAAGCGTTCGCCCACGTCCTCGGTCTGYGCCAGCACCTGCTTTACCGCCTTCAGGTAAAGCGACTGCAGCGTTGCCGGCGCCGGGGCTTTCGCCTCGGCTGGCCTGCCAGCCGGCGCGGCGACCGCTCCCGAAAGATTCAGGCGCGGCGCGCTGGGCAGCCGGGTGATGGCATGGTCCTCGCAGACCGGACATTGGACGAGATTTTGCGAAATCTGCGATTGCGCATCGTCCTCCGAAGCAAACCAGCCCTCGAAACGATGGTCTTGCGCGCAGCGCAGGTCGAGCACCTTCATGATGTTTCCAGCCCGTCGAAAGCTATAGTATCCGCGAAACGGAATTTTGTGAACGGTCGTGCTAATTTTTTTGCGGCCATAACGGGGCCCTTGGTGGGAAAGCCTTGGGCGGGGGGGTGAGGAGGTATGGCTGCAATCACACGGCTAAAGAGGGATTTTACGCTTATGGGGGGTGGGATGCGTTGGGGCGCTGTTTCTTTGGGCGGCGATGGCTATTGCACCCGAAAGCCGTACGACATCATCTTGCGGGGCTGGTCGCTGTTTCTTTGAGCGGTGATGGCCCTTGGACCCAACAGCGTACGACATCCCCCTACGGGGGACGCCGGTCACTCTTCTTTGCTTCGGCAAAGAAGACTAACGAGAAGAAAACCGACCCTGCCGGGGGCAGAGCAATCGCGGGTGCGAAGGGCGCTGGTTTCRTCGTATGGCCAATGGTTCTGCTGATATCTGCCGTTACCGGCCCGTACGGCATCGCAATAGCATGACCCATGGGTTTCGTGGTGGTGCCCCTGACCTCGTGTGCGGTGACCATTCTCACATCTGCCGTTACCGGCGCGGCCTACCACGACACATCACATGCCAATGGTTTCGTGGTGGGGCGGGCGCGGTGGTGATGGCCTCAGGCATATCACTCGGTGCCACCGCGCCCACGACGGAACCGGCGCGCCTGCAACTTCGTGGCCGCCCGCTCCGCGAGCGACAGACGGCTTGAAGCAAGTGATGTTTGCTACCGGGGCCGCACCACGCTTCCCGGAAATTGGCAGGTTCGTGGCCGCTCAAACTGGTAGCGGCAGAAGCCCGCCGGCACTCCGGGCCGTACGACGAAACCACCGATATTCGAAAGCCTTATTGCTCTGCTCCCGGCAGGGTCGGCTTTCTTCTCGTTAGTCTTCTTTGCCGAGGCAAAGAAGAGTGACCGGCGTCCCCCGCAGGGGGATGTCGTACGCACTTGGGTGCAAGAGCCATCGCCGCTCAAGAAAAAACCAAAGGAACAAAAACCGATGACTCCACCCTCAGCCAGCCCCCGCCCAATCCCCCTTTACCCCGGCAACACCTGCTCCCCCGCCTCCCATATCCCCGACACCACCTTCTCCAACCAGAAAGCCCCAATGATCGTCTTGACGTCGGTAATCCGCCCCGAACGCACCCAATCGATCACCTGCCCCGCCGGCACGATAAACGTCTCGAGGAATTCGCCTTCATCGAGCTGGGCGGGCCCAGCGGTCAGGTCCCGAGCCAGGAAGATATCGATAAACTCGGTCGAGTAGGAAATGACGGGATGGATCCGAGTGAGGTAATCCCAACGCCGCGCGCTATAGCCAGTTTCCTCACGCAACTCGCGCTCGCCACAGCGCTGCGCGCCCTCCTGGGGGTCCAGCTTGCCAGCAGGAAACTCAAGCATCACTTCACCAACGGGATAGCGATACTGCCGCTCCAACAGCACAGTCCCATCGTCGAATAGCGGAATCATCATCACCGCGCCAGGATGCAGTACGTATTCGCGCCCGGCATGCTTGCCGTCGGGCAGCTTGACGATGTCCTGCTTGAGCGTGAGGAATTTGCCTGTGTGCAGCGTGGCGGACGCCACGCAGGTTTCTTTCAGGCCCTGATCGTCGCCAGCGGCGATAGCACCGGCGTCCAGCATGTCAATCTTGTCGCTCATGAAAGCTCCGGGTCCGGACGCGGCCGGCCCGGGCGCCTTCGCTACCCGGCCTCAGGCCGCGCGATGTTTGACGAGATACTGCCAAGTGAAGCCCGGGAAGGCGAACACCAGCATCATGCAACCGGTGATGGCGTAGAACTGCCAGCCTTGCGGGAAGGCGTTGCCCAGCCCAGCCTCCACGGCGAAGCCGGCCAGACCGGCCCCCACATACCAGGCAAACAATTCGCCCGCCCTGATCCACAGCGGCTTTTTGACAAAGCGCAGCGGGATCAGCACGAACAATCGCTGGTTGACAAACGGCAGGTTGGCACAAACCAATGCCAGCAAGATGACAAACCAGCCCGCCGTCGATGAACTCATATCGCTACGCCGCCGTCGCGCATCAGGACGCCAGCGTGGCGCGGATGGCCTGGTAGCACAGGTTCATCAGCGCTGCCGGGAACAGGCCCAGGGCAATGATGACCGCGCCGTTCAGGGTCAGCATCGAACGCAGGCCGAAGCTCGATTCCAGCTTGCGCTCGTCGGCCGGCGCATCGAAATACATCAGCTTGACCACACGCAGATAGTAGAACGCGCCGATCAGCGAGAACAGCACCGCCACCACGGCCAGCCAGGTCATGCCGCTATGGACCACGGCCTCGAGCACGGCCAGCTTCGCGTAGAAGCCCATGGTCGGCGGAATGCCAGCCAGCGAGAACATCATCACCAGCATCAGCAGCGCGTACCAGGGATTCTTGCGCGACAGGCCCTTGAGGTCGTCCAGCGTCTCGGCTTCGAAATCCTTGCCGGCGCGCAGCAGGACGATGCCGAAAGTGCCCAGGGTGGTGATCACGTAGGTCACCGCGTAGAACATCGACGAACCGTAGGCGCTGGCCGCGCCATCGGCCTTGCCGTCAGCCACGCCGGACAGCATGCCCAGCAGCAGGAAGCCCATGTGCGAGATGGTGGAATACGCCAGCATCCGCTTCAGGTTGGTCTGCACGATGGCGGTCAGGTTGCCGATGGCCAGCGAGGCCACGGCCAGTACAGTCAGCATCACTTGCCAATCCACCGCCAGCGGCAACAGGCCTTCCACCAGCAGGCGCAGCGCCATGGCGAAGGCTGCCAGCTTCGGCGCACCGGCGATCAGCAGCGTMACCGCGGTCGGCGAGCCCTGGTAGATGTCCGGAATCCACATATGGAACGGCGCCGCGCCCATCTTGAATGCAATGCCCGCCACCAGGAAGACCACGCCGAATGCCAGCATGGTGGTGTTGACCCGGCCCGACTCCACGACACGGAACACTTCGCCAAGGTTCAGCGAACCGGTCGCACCATAGAGCATGGACATGCCATACAGCAGGAAACCCGACGCCAGCGCGCCCAGCACGAAGTACTTGATGGCCGATTCGGACGTCACGCGGTTGTCGCGGCGCAGGGCCACCAGCGCGTAGGACGCCAGCGACAGCAGTTCCAGGCCCAGGTACAGGGTCAGGAAGTTGTTGCCGGTGATCATCACGATCTGGCCGCCGAGCGTGAACAGCGCGAGCATGTAGAACTCGCCGCTGTACATGTCGCGGTCAGCCAGGTAGCTACGCGTATAGACCAGCGTGACGAACAGCGCGCCGGAGGCGAAGGCCGACAGCACATTGGCCATCGGGTCCACCACCACCAGGTTGGCGAAGGCGTAGTGCGTGTCGCCGGCGGCCGCGTTCAGGCCAAACCAGACGGTCAGCACGAGCGTGGTGAGTAGCGACAGCGGATAGGCCACGCTGGAGCGGCCCTTGCCCCGGGCAAGGTCGATCCAGTTGACCGCGGCGATGGCGATCGCCAGGAAAATGATTGGCGCCACAGGTGCCAATGTCGAGGACGGTTGCATGTTTGTTTCTCTCCCCGATTACAGCTTCGACTGCGCCACGTGCGACAGCAGGTTCACCACGGAAGCGTGCATCACATCGGTGAAGGGTTTCGGATACAGGCCCATATAGAGCGTCATGATCGCCAGCAGGCCAAGCATGAGGAACTCGCGCTTGTTCAGGTCGACCAGTTCGGCCACGTGCTTGTGCACCACGTCGCCAAAGATCACGCGCTTGACCATCCACAGCGAGTAGGCGGCGCCCAGGATCAACGCGGTGGCGGCCAGCAGGCCAATCCAGAAGTTGAACTTGACCGCGCCCAGGATCACCATGAACTCGCCGACGAAACCCGAGGTAGCCGGCAGGCCGCAGTTGGCCATGGCGAAGAACACCGACAGCGCCGCGAACTTCGGCATGGTGTTCACCACACCGCCGTAATCGGCGATCTGGCGCGAGTGCACGCGGTCATACAGCACGCCGATGCAAAGGAACATGGCGCCCGAGATAAAGCCGTGGGAGATCATCTGGATGATGCCGCCCTCGATGCCGATCTCGTTGAAGATGAAGAAACCCAGCGTGACGAAGCCCATGTGGGCGATCGACGAGTACGCCACCAGCTTCTTCATGTCGGCCTGCACCAGCGCGACCAGGCCGATGTAGATCACCGCGACCAGCGAGATCGTGATGATGAAGGCGGCCATGCTATGGCTGGCATCCGGTGCGATCGGCAGCGAGAAACGCAGGAAACCGTAGGCGCCCAGCTTCAGCATGATGGCGGCCAGCACCACCGAGCCGCCGGTTGGCGCTTCCACGTGGGCGTCCGGCAGCCAGGTGTGGACCGGCCACATCGGCACCTTGACCGCAAACGCCAGGAAGAAGGCAATGAACAGCGCGGTCTGCTCGCTCATCGACAGCTTGGCCTGGTGCCATTCGAGGATGTCGAAGGTACCGGTCTTGCTGTACAGATACAGCAGCGCAACCAGCGTCAGCAGCGAGCCAAGCAGCGTGTAGAGGAAGAACTTGAAGGCCGCGTACACACGGTTCGGGCCACCCCAGACGCCGATGATGATGTACATCGGGATCAGCGTGGCCTCGAAGAACACGTAGAACAGCATGCCGTTGAGCGCGCAGAACACGCCGACCATCAGGCCCGACAGGATCAGGAACGAGGCCATGTACTCGGCCACGCGCTCGGTGATCACTTCCCAGGCGGAGATCACCACGATCACCGTGATGAAGGCGGTCAGCACCACGAACCACATCGAGATGCCGTCGACACCCAGGTGGTAGTTGATGTTGAAGCGTTCGATCCACTCCGACTTCTCGACGAACTGCATGGCAGCCGTGGAACGGTCGAAGTGGAATACCAGCGGCAGCGTAACGAGGAAGCTGGCGATGGAGCCGAACAGCGACATCCAGCGGACGTAGCCGGGGCTACGGTCGGAACCCGAGGCAAGGACCAGCAAGCCAAAAAAGATCGGCAGCCAGATAGCGAAAGACAGAACCATTTTCTTGTTTTCCTTACTTGGCGCTCACCGTGGCGAACGAGGTGCCGAACACCGTCATCGTCAGCAGGATCAGCATGCCCAGGATCATGGCGAATGCGTAGTGATAGATGTAGCCGGATTGCAGGTAACGGCTCACCGACGCGAACCAGCCCACCACACGTGCGGCGCCGTTGACCACGAGGCCGTCGATCAGGCCCTGGTCGCCGCCCTTCCACTGAAGGCCACGCCGTGCTTGAAGAAGTCGCCGAACAGCATCGGCTTGATCGTAAGGGCACCGATCACGACCGACGGAATCGCCAGCAGCACCAGGGGCAGCGTGACAACCCACGGCGACTCGTGCGGCTTCTCGCCCGGAGCCAGGCCATGATGATGGTCCGAGGTCGCTTCCTCGTCATCATGATTGCCCGCGTGATGCGCGTGGTGATCTTCCTTGCCGAAGCGTTCTTCCCCGTGGAACACCAGGAAGTACAGGCGGAAGGAATAGAACGCCGTGACGAACACGCTGGACAGCACCGCGAAGTAAGCGAAGCCCGAGCCAGCGATATGCGATTCGGCCACCGCCTCGATAATCGAGTCCTTGGAGTAGAAGCCCGCGAAGAACGGCGTGCCGATCAGCGCCAGCGAACCCACCAGCGACGTGATCCAGGTAATCGGCATGTACTTGCGCAGGCCGCCCATGTTGCGGATGTCCTGGTCATGGTGCAGGCCGATGATGACCGAGCCGGCCGCAAGGAACAGCAGTGCCTTGAAAAACGCGTGGGTCATCAGGTGGAACACGGCCACCGAGTAGGCCGAGGCGCCCAGCGCGACCGTCATGTAGCCGAGCTGCGACAGCGTGGAGTACGCCACCACGCGCTTGATGTCGTTCTGGATCATGCCCAGGAAGCCCATGAACAGCGCGGTAATGGCGCCGATCACCAGCACGAAGGACAGCGCGGTGTCCGACAGCTCGAACAGCGGCGACATGCGCGCGACCATGAAAATGCCGGYCGTCACCATGGTGGCGGCGTGAATCAGCGCGGAGATCGGGGTCGGGCCTTCCATCGAGTCCGGCAGCCACACGTGCAGCGGGAACTGGGCCGACTTGCCCATCGCGCCGATAAACAGGCAGATGCAGGCAACCGTGATCATCATCCAGTCGGTGCCCGGGAAGATCACCGTGGCGAGCTGGTCGCGCGCGGCGAACACTTCGGTGTAGTTCATGCTGCCGCTGTAGGCCAGCAGCAGGCCGATGCCGAGGATAAAGCCGAAGTCACCCACGCGGTTGACCAGGAACGCCTTGAGGTTGGCGAAAATGGCGGTCGGGCGGGTGTACCAGAAGCCGATCAGCAGGTACGACACCAGACCCACGGCTTCCCAGCCGAAGAACAGCTGCAGGAAGTTGTTGCTCATCACCAGCATCAGCATCGAGAAGGTGAACAGCGAGATGTAGGCGAAGAAGCGGTTGTAGCCGGGGTCTTCGCTCATGTAGCCGACGGTGTAGATGTGCACCATCAGCGAGACGAAGGTCACCACCACCATCATCATCGCGGTCAGCGAGTCGACCAGGAAGCCCACTTCCATCTTGAGGCTGCCGATCGTCATCCACTCGTACACGGTGGCATTGAAGCTCGCGCCGTCAAGGACGTCCATCAGCACGATGATCGACAGCAGGCAGGAGATCGCCACACCGAGGATCGTCACGGTGTGGGCCAGCGTGCGGCCGGCGCGCGTCTCCGAGGAGAACGTGCTGAAGAACTTGGTGCCGAACAGGCCGGCGATCGCTGCACCGGCGAGCGGTGCGAGCGGAATCGCCAGTAGCAGGTTGGGGTCGAGCGTGGTTGCCATAGGACGCTTAGTGGTGTGCGGTCGGAGAACGGTCTTGGTTCATAACGTAGAAACTCGGATCAGCCCTTGAGGGTGTCCATGTCGTCCACGTTGATCGTGTCCAGGTTGCGGAACAGCACGACCAGAATTGCAAGGCCGATTGCCGATTCGGCCGCAGCCACCGTGAGGATAAAGAAAACGAAAACCTGTCCTGCCAGGTCGCCCAGATAGTGCGAGAAGGCGACGAAGTTCATATTGACCGCAAGCAGCATCAGTTCGATCGCCATCAGCAGCACGATGACGTTCTTGCGGTTCAGGAAAATACCAACGATGCTGATGGCGAACAGGATCGCACCGAGCACGAGGAAATGGGCGAGAGAGAGCACAGCGTTTCTCCGGGCTTTAGTTCTTGTTGGCGGCAGCCGCGGCATCCGGGCTGGCTTGGGTGCCGGCACGGGCTTCGCTGGGCATCGAGACCAGGCGCACGCGGTCCTGGCGGCGGGTACGCAGTTGCTCGCCCACGTCTTGCGACTTGTTGTCCTTGCGGCGGCGCAGCGTCAGCGCAACGGCGGCGATGATCGCCACCAGCAGGATGATGCCGGCCACTTCGAAGGCGTAGATGTAGTCGGTGTAGATCAGCTTGCCGAGCTCGGCGGTGTTGGAGTAGTCCGGGCCGTGCACGACGTTGTTCAGCGGCGTGGTCGTGCCGATGAAGTTGCGCACCAGCACGGTGGCCATCTCGGCGATGATCAGCGCGCCAACCACCGAAGCCATCGGTACATAGGTCCAGAAGTCCCGTCGCAGGTGCTCGATATCGATATCGATCATCATCACCACGAACAGGAACAGCACCATCACCGCGCCCACGTACACCAGCACCAGCAGGATGGCGAGGAATTCGGCCTTCAGCAGCATCCAGATCGCGGCTGCCGTAAAAAACGACAGCACGAGGAACAGTGCGGAGTGCACCGGGTTCTTCGCGGTGATGACTTTCAGTGCGGAGAGCACCAGCACCAGCGCAAAGACATAGAAGATGGTGGTCGTGAGTTCCATGGTCCTCGTCGAGCCTTCTGGCACAAGCCACCCCTGGTGGCCTGCCCTTGCGGCATCCTTTTCGTTGGCCCCACACGGGGCCCGATTCACTATTCGTTGGCAACGTCCGCCAGAATCGGCGGACGCGCCCTGTATCGCGCCGTATTAACGGTACTTGGCGTCCGCGGCCTTCGCCGCGGCAATCTGCGGCTCGTAGCGGTCGCCCACGGCCAGCAGCATGTCCTTGGTGAAGTACAGGTCGCCGCGCTTCTCGCCGTGGTATTCGAGAATATGCGTCTCGACGATGGCGTCGACCGGGCAGGCTTCCTCGCAGAAACCGCAGAAAATGCACTTGGTCAGGTCGATGTCATAGCGCGTGGTGCGGCGGGTACCGTCGACGCGTGCATCGGACTCGATGGTGATGGCCAGTGCCGGGCAAACCGCTTCGCACAGCTTGCAGGCGATGCAGCGCTCTTCGCCGTTCGGGTAGCGGCGCAGCGCGTGCAGACCCCGGAAACGCGGCGACATCGGCGTTTTTTCTTCCGGGAACTGGACTGTGATCTTGCGCGCGAAGAGATAACGCCCGGTCAGGGCCATGCCCTTGAAGAGTTCCTTCAGGAGCAGGCTGTTGAAGAAGTCCTTGATGGCGAGCAGCATGACGATTGCTTCCTAATGATTCCACGGGGCGCCGCCAAATGCGGCTGCGCCCCTGCTTTGGCCGTTCAATGCCAGATATTCCAGGGCGACCGGATCCAGATCGCCACGATGACCAGCCAGCCCACCGTCAGCGGGATGAAGATCTTCCAGCCCAGGCGCATGATCTGGTCATAGCGGTAACGCGGGAACGAAGCGCGGATCCAGATAAACACCGACAGCAGCAAAAATACCTTGATCAGCAGCCAGAAGAAACCCGGCACCGCGTTCGTGATGAAGCTCTCGAACGGGGGCGCCCAGCCGCCCAGGAACATCAGCGCGGTCATCGTGGAGATGACGATCATGTTGATGTACTCGGCCAGGAAGAACAGCGCGAAGCCCATGCCCGAGTATTCGATCATGTGGCCGGCCACGATTTCCGACTCGCCTTCGACCACGTCAAACGGGTGGCGGTTGGTTTCGGCCACGCCGGAGATGAAGTACACGCCGAACATGGGCAGCAGCGGCAGCCAGTTCCACGACAGTACGTTGATCCCCATGTTGGCGAAGTAGCCGGTGTTCTGCGAGTTGACGATGGCCGACAGGTTCAGGCTGCCCGACACCATCAGCACAGTCACCAGGGCAAAGCCCATGGCGATTTCATACGACACCATCTGCGCCGCGGCGCGCATGGCGCCGATGAAGGCGTACTTGGAGTTGGAGGCCCAGCCTGCCAGGATCACGCCGTACACGCCAACCGAGCTGATCGCCATCACGTACAGCAGGCCGGCGTTGACGTTGGCCATCACCACCTCGGCCTGGAACGGAATCACCGCCCAGATCGCCACGGCGGGCATCAGCACCATCAGCGGGGCAACCAGGTACATGCCCCGGCTGACCTGCGTGGGCATCATCACTTCCTTGAGCAGCAGCTTGAGCACGTCGGCGATCGGCTGCAGCAGGCCCAGCGGGCCGACCCGGTTCGGGCCGATACGCACGTGCATCCAGCCGATCAGCTTGCGCTCCCAGAGGATCAGGTAGGCCACGCACAACAGCAGCGGCACCACAATGACCACGGCGCCGGGTCGCCCGCCTGCACGCCCAGCGAGGCGAACAAGTCGGCCGACAGGCCGGCTTGCATGGCGCGGCGCGCGGCTGCGGTCAGTTGCAGCGAATCGGCACGGCGCACGATCGGGTCCGCGTGGTAGATCGGCACATCGGCGATGCGCTCGATGCCGCCCGCGGCGGCGCTCACGCGGATGGCCGCGTCGGTGCCGTTGTTCAGTTGCGGAGCGACCGGCTTGGCCAGCACTTCGTCGCGCACGCTTTCGGCGGTCTCGTAGTCGAAACCAGGCACGTCGAGCAGGTTGCCCAGCACGCGCAGCACCTTCCATGCCGGACGCGAATCGCCCAGCGCACGGACGACGCCGTTGAAGCTTTGCGGCAGGCCTTCGCAGTTCACGAACGTACCCGCGGTTTCGGTGAACGGGGTCACCGGCAGGATCACGTCAGCATATTGCAGCGCGGCTTCCGAGCGGAACGGCGACAGCACCACCACGGTACCGGCCTGGGCCAGCGCGGCCAGGGCCTGACGCGGGTTGGCAGCGTCGAACTCGGGTTCCGTGTTCAGCAGCACGTAGGCGCGGCGCGGCGTGTCGAACATGGCCTGCGCGTTGGCGCCGCCCTTCTGCGGCAGCGCACCTGCGATATGGCCGCCGACCGTGTTCGCGGCTTCGGTCAGGAAGCCCAGCGTGGCGCCGGTTTCGGTGGCGATCCACTGTGCCAGCGCGTGCAGCGCGGCGAATTGCGGGTGACGCACGGCCTCGTTGCCGAGGAACACGGCGCGGCGCTCGCCCGACAGCAGCGCATCGGCTACCAGCCTGGACTTGTCGTCGCCGTCGAAACCATCGGTGCCCGCCGGAGCGGCCACGCCCTTGGCGGCGGCGACGGCACGGGCCACGCCGGCCAGGGCTGCGGTCCAGCCGGACGGTGCAGCGTCGATGCGTGCGGCCAGCGGCATCAGCAGGTCATCGGCGCTGGCGCCGAGCACTGCCACGCGGGCGCCCTTCTTGCCGGCCTGGCGCAGACGCGCGGCCAGCAGCGGGTGATCCTTGCGCAGAGATGAACCGATCACCAGTACGCGCTGCAGCGCGGAGACGTCGGCAATCGGCAGGCCCAGCCACGGCGCGCCCTTGATGGCGGCCGAGAAGTCGGTCTGGCGCTGGCGGAAGTCAACGTTGTCGCTGCCCAGTCCACGCACCAGCTTACCCAGCAGGTGGAGTTCTTCCAGCGTGCTGTGCGGGCTGGCCAGCGCGGCGATCTGGTCGGCGCCATGGTCGCGCTTGATGCTGGCGAGGCCATTGGCCACGTATTCCAGCGCGGTCTGCCAGTCCGTTTCCATCCACTCGCCACCTTGCTTGAGCAGGGGCTTGGTGAGACGGTCGGCGCTGTTCAGGCCTTCGTACGAGAAGCGGTCCTTGTCGGACAGCCAGCATTCGTTGACGGCTTCGTTGTCCAGCGGCAGCACGCGCATTACGCGCTGGTTCTTGGTCTGTACCACCAGGTTCGCGCCCAGGCCATCGTGCGGCGACACCGACTTGCGGCGAGYCAGTTCCCAGGTACGGGCCGAGTAGCGGAACGGCTTGCTGGTCAGCGCGCCGACCGGGCACAGGTCGATCATGTTGCCGGACAGTTCCGAATCCACGGTCTGGCCGACGAAGGTCGTGATCTCGGAGTGCTCGCCGCGGCCCAGCATGCCCAGCTCCATCACGCCGGCCACTTCCTGGCCAAAGCGCACGCAGCGGGTGCAGTGGATGCAGCGGCTCATCTCTTCCATGGAGATCAGCGGGCCAACGTTCTTGTGGAAGACGACGCGCTTTTCTTCCTTGTAGCGCGATTCCGATGCGCCGTAGCCCACGGCCAGATCCTGCAGCTGGCACTCGCCGCCCTGATCGCAGATCGGGCAATCCAGCGGGTGGTTGATCAGCAGGAATTCCATCACCGACTTCTGCGCCTTGACCGCCTTCTCCGAATTGGTGAAGACCTTCATGCCAGGGGTAACGGGCGTGGCGCAGGCCGGCAGCGCCTTGGGCGCTTTCTCAACCTCAACCAGGCACATGCGGCAGTTAGCCGCAATGGACAATTTACGGTGGTAGCAGAAGTGCGGGATGTAGGTGCCCAGCTGGCGGGCGGCTTCCATCACCAGGCTGCCTTCAGCAACCTCAACCTTCTTGCCGTCGATCTCGAGTTCAACCATGTTCTGCCACGCTTAAGAGTAGGCCGGAACCATGCACTGCTTGTGTTCGACGTGATATTCGAACTCTTTCCAGTAGTGCTTGAGCATGCCGCGGACCGGCATCGCTGCCGCATCACCGAGCGCGCAGATGGTGCGGCCCATGATGTTTTCAGCGACGTTATTGAGCAGGTCCAGGTCTTCCTGGCGCCCTTCTCCGTGTTCGATACGATTCACCATGCGGTAGAGCCAGCCGGTGCCTTCACGGCACGGCGTGCACTGGCCGCACGATTCTTCAAAGTAGAAATACGACAGACGCAGCAGCGAGCGAACCATGCAGCGCGTCTCGTCCATCACGATCACCGCGCCCGAGCCCAGCATCGAGCCGGCCTTGGCGATCGAGTCGTAATCCATGTCGGACGCCATCATCATGTCGCCCGGCACCACCGGGGCGGACGAGCCACCCGGGATCACTGCCTTGATGCGCTTGCCGCCGCGCATGCCGCCGGCGAGTTCCAGCAGGGTCGCGAACGGCGTGCCCAGCGGGATCTCGTAGTTGCCGGGACGCTCGATGTCGCCGGAAATCGAGAAGATCTTGGAGCCGCCGTTGTTCGGCTTGCCCATCTTCAGGTAGTTTTCCGGCCCGATCGACAGCAGGAACGGCACCGCGGCGAACGTCTCGGTGTTGTTGATGGTGGTCGGCTTGCCGTACAGGCCAAAGCTGGCCGGGAAAGGCGGCTTGAAGCGCGGCTGGCCTTTCTTGCCTTCCAGCGATTCGAGCAGCGCGGTTTCCTCGCCACAGATGTAGGCGCCGTAGCCGTGGTGGGCGTGCAACTGGAAGTTGAAGCCCGAATCCAGGATGTTGTCACCCAGGAAGCCAGCCGCGCGCGCCTCTTCGAGCGCCTGCTCGAAGATCTTGTATTCGTTCCAGATCTCGCCGTGGAYGTAGTTGTAGCCCACGGTGATGCCCATCGCGTACGCACCGATGGCCATGCCTTCGATCAGCGCATGCGGGTTGTAGCGGATGATGTCGCGGTCCTTGAAGGTACCTGGCTCGCCCTCGTCGGTGTTGCAGACCAGGTATTTCTGGCCGGGGAACTGACGCGGCATGAAGCTCCACTTCAGGCCGGTGGGGAAGCCTGCGCCGCCACGGCCGCGCAGGCCCGAGGCCTTGACGTCCGCGATCACCTGCTCGGGCGTGATCTTCTCGGTCAGGATGCGCTTGAGCTGCTGATAGCCGCCGCGCTTGACGTAGTCTTCGAGGTGCCAGTTGCTGCCATCGAGGCCGGCCAGGATCAGCGGCTTGATGTGGCGGTCGTGCAGAGAGGTCATGTTACTTGTCCCCCTTGGCGGTGCCCTTGAGCTCGTCCACCAGCGCGTCCAGCTTGGCGTCGCTCATGTGGCTGCACATGCGGGTATTGTTGACGATCATCACCGGTGCGTCGCCGCAGGCGCCCATGCACTCGCCTTCCTTCAGGGTGAAGGTGCCGCACGGGGTGGTTTCGTTATAGCCGATACCCAGCTTTTGCTTGAGGTAGTCGCCGGCCCGTTCGCCACCGGAGAGTGCGCACGGCAGGTTGGTGCAGACGGTCAGCTTGTACTTGCCGACCGGCTTGGTGTCGTACATGTTGTAGAAGGTTGCGACCTCCTCGACCCATACCGGCGGCATGTCGAGGTAGCTGGCAACGAACTGCATGACTTCCGGGGAGACCCAGCCCACTTCGCCCTGCGCCACGGCCAACGCCGCCATCACGGCCGACTGCTTCTGGTCAGCCGGATACTTGGCGATCGCGCGATCGATTTCCTTGAGAGCTTCTGCTGATAGCATGGTCGTTGCTGTAATACGCCGAGTCATTTGCGGAACTGCGCCGCCACATGGCACGCATCCGCAGGTTTGCAGCCGTCGCTGCCGTTGCGGCCCGCATGTCGCAGCATGCTGGGCCCACCGCGGGTTTCCCGTGGCCGGACACCGTGATTCGGGTCCTTGCCAGGGGCGCCCGGATCGTCGTCCGGGGCCGGCGGTACCAATTAGCGGTCGATCTCGCCGAAGACGATGTCCTGGGTACCGATGATCGTTACCGCGTCCGCAATCATGTGGCCCTTGGCCATTTCATCCAGGGCGGCAAGATGGGCAAAGCCCGGTGCCCTGATCTTCAGGCGGTACGGCTTGTTCGCGCCGTCGGAGATCGCATAGATGCCGAACTCGCCCTTGGGATGCTCCACCGCCGCGTAGGTCTCGCCTTCCGGCACGTGAATGCCTTCGGTAAAGAGCTTGAAGTGGTGGATCAGCTCTTCCATGTTGGACTTCATGTCCACGCGCGAAGGCGGCGCCACCTTGTGGTTGTCGGTCATCACCGGGCCGGGGTTGCGGCGCAGCCAGTCGATGCACTGCTTGATGATGCCGTTGGACTGCCGCATCTCTTCGATACGCACCAGGTAGCGCGAGTAGCAATCGCCGCCCACGCCCACCGGGACCTGGAAGTCCATGCGGTCATACACTTCGTAGGGCTGCTTCTTGCGCAGGTCCCACTCGATGCCGGAGCCGCGCAGCATCGGGCCGGTAAAGCCCATTTGCAGCGCGCGTTCCGGGCTCACCACGCCGATGCCGACCAGGCGCTGTTTCCAGATCCGGTTGTCCGTCAGCAGCGTTTCGTATTCGTCAACGTACTTCGGGAAACGGTTGGTGAAGTCCTCGATGAAGTCCAGCAGCGAACCCGAACGCGCCTCGTTCATGGCCTTGATGGCGCGTTCGTTGTGGATCTTCGATGCCTTGTATTGCGGCATTGTGTCCGGCAGGTCGCGGTACACGCCGCCCGGACGGTAGTAGGCCGCGTGCATGCGCGCGCCCGATACCGCCTCGTACATGTCGAACATGTCCTCGCGTTCGCGGAAGGCGTACAGGAACACCGCCATCGCGCCCACGTCGAGCGCGTGCGAGCCGATCCACATCAGGTGGTTCAGCAGACGCGTGATCTCGTCGAACATCACGCGGATGTATTGCGCGCGGACCGGCACGTCGAGACCCAGCATCTTCTCGATGGCCATCACGTAGGCATGCTCGTTGACCATCATCGACACGTAGTCGAGGCGGTCCATGTACGGCACGCTCTGGATCCAGGTCTTTTGCTCGGCCAGCTTTTCGGTGGCACGGTGCAACAGGCCGATATGGGGGTCGGCGCGCTGGATCACTTCGCCGTCAAGCTCCAGCACAAGGCGCAGCACGCCGTGTGCCGCAGGATGCTGCGGGCCGAAGTTCAGGGTGTAGTTCTTGATATCTGCCATTGCGCGTTCTCAGTGCTGCAAGCCGCCGTAATTCTCTTCGCGGATGACGCGCGGCGTTACCTCGCGCGGCTCGATCGTGACGGGCTGGTAGATCACCCGCTTCTGTTCGGGGTCGTAGCGCATCTCGACATAGCCCGATACCGGGAAGTCCTTGCGGAACGGATGGCCGACGAAACCGTAGTCGGTCAACAGGCGGCGCAGGTCGTTATGGCCCTCGAACACGATGCCATAGAAGTCGAACGCTTCGCGCTCGAACCAGTTGGCCGAGTTCCAGACGTCATTCAGCGACGGCACCACGGGCACGTCGTCATCCGGCGCGAACACACGTACGCGCAGACGCCAGTTGTGCGTCACCGACAGCAGGTGCGTCACGGCGGCGAAACGGGGACCATCCCAGGCGCCGTCGCCATAGGAGGAATAATCGACGCCGCAAACGTCGATCAGCTGCTCGAAGCGCAGCGACGGATCGTCGCGCAGCATCAGCGCGGTTTCGACGGAGTCTTCGGCCTTGACGATAAGGGTAATCTCGCCTACCGCCTCCACCAGTTTCTGGATACGCTTGCCCAGTACCTTTTCGAGCGCGGCCTTCAGAGTATCGAGGTTCGACATGTCAGCCCTTGCGCGCGATGGTGTTGGTGCGACGGATCTTGTTCTGCAGCTGGATGATGCCGTAGATCAGCGCTTCCGCCGTGGGGGGGCAGCCAGGCACATAGATATCCACCGGCACGATCCGGTCGCAACCACGCACCACTGAATACGAGTAGTGATAGTAACCGCCGCCATTCGCGCACGAACCCATCGAGATCACCCAGCGTGGCTCGGCCATCTGGTCGTAGACCTTGCGCAGCGCGGGGGCCATCTTGTTGCACAGCGTGCCGGCCACGATCATCACGTCCGACTGRCGCGGCGACGGGCGGAAAATCACGCCGAASCGGTCCATGTCGTAGCGCGCGGCGCCRGCATGCATCATTTCCACRGCRCAGCASGCCAGGCCAAAGGTCATCGGCCAGAGCGACCCGGTGCGGGTCCAGTTGATCAGCTTGTCAGCGGTAGTCGTGACGAAGCCTTCATTGAGAACGCCTTCGATTGCCATATCACATCACTCCCAATCGAGCGCGCCCTTTTTCCAGATGTAGACGAAGCCCACGATGAATTCCAGCAGAAACACGCCCATGGCGAAGAAACCCGGCCAGCCGATATCCCGCAGGGCTACACCCCAGGGAAACAGGAAGGCGGTTTCGAGATCGAACAGGATAAAAAGAATAGCGATGAGGTAGTAGCGCACGTCGAACTTCATGCGCGCGTCCTCGAACGCTTCGAAGCCGCACTCGTACGGAGAGAGCTTCGCGGGATCAGGTTTGTTGGGACCGAGAATTCGGCCAATCGACATCAGTGCAATGCCGAGCACGACACCGAAGATGATGAAGATGAGGACGGGGAAGTAGGCTTCGAGATTCAAGGTACGGCCAGCCTTATCTGGAATGTTGTCAACAGCACCAGCGGTAAGCGGCGTCCTGTTGCCCACCCCAAGCGCCATTCCGTAGAAATTACGACGCCGCCTTGCGGACTGGCCGGGCTGCCCATCCGGGATACACTCCGGACGGACAACCCGATCAAGTTGTTTGGTGCCGACGGCGAGACTCGAACTCGCACAGCTTTCGCCACTACCCCCTCAAGATAGCGTGTCTACCAATTTCACCACGTCGGCTGGGGGAGAAACAATATTGCCTCGCGCCGGGCTTTTCAGGGCCCAGGGTTTTTACACCCTTCGGAACTCTGGCTGGGACTGCTTTGTCCTGGCTAGAGCCCCGTCGCTGGGGGATCGTTTCAAGCCTTGTATTCTAACCTAGAATTCCTGATTTGTTCAATGCACAACTGCAAAAATCTTCAAGAATCAGACACAAGGCAGGTTGATTATTTCGGTACTGCGGGCGCGGACGAATTCGAAGCCGCGGCACCCGATGCGGCAGCCGCGGCTGCAGGCGCCGAAGCCCCCGCCACTGCCGGTGCCACCTGCGGCGCGGAGCCCATCACACCCAGCGATGCCGCCGGCCGATAGTTGCCCAGCAGCGTCAGGCTCAGCGTGCAGATGAAGAACAGCGTCGCCAGCACGGCGGTGGTACGCGACAGGAAGTTGGCCGAGCCGGTGGCGCCGAACAGGCTGCCCGAGGCCCCCGAGCCGAACGCCGCACCGACATCGGCGCCCTTGCCATGCTGCAGCAGCACCAGGCCAATCACGCCAAGCGCGGATAGTACCTGCGCCACTACCAACAAAGTTTTGAAAATTGCCATTTGGTTCGATTCGCTTGCCTGATCAGACCCTATGAGCGGCCGGCATTCAGGCGTTGCCGATCGCGAGGAAATCGTCCGACTTCAGCGAGGCGCCTCCGATCAGCCCCCCGTCGATGTCGGGCATGGAAAATAGTTCTGCCGCGTTGTCCGGCTTGACGCTGCCGCCGTACAGCATGGCCATGCGAGCCGCAACCCCTGCATCGCGCGCTGCCACCTGGCCGCGCAAGAAGGCATGCACGGCCTGGGCCTGCTCGCTGCTTGCGGTCTTGCCGGTGCCGATTGCCCACACCGGCTCATATGCCAGCACGATACGCCCAAGCTGCTCCAGCGACAGCGCTTCGAGCACGGCGCCAAGCTGACGGCCAACCACCGCCTCGGTCTCGCCGGCCTCGCGCTGCGCCAGGGTCTCGCCCACGCACACCACCGGCACGATGCCGAATTCGAGTGCGCGCAGCGCCTTGGCCGCCACCGTGGCATCGTTCTCGCCATGGTAGCTGCGGCGCTCCGAATGCCCCACGAGGGCGTACGAAACACCGAACTCGGCCAGCATGGATGCCGCCACTTCGCCCGTGAAGGCACCGCGCGCCTCGGCGGATACGTCTTGAGCGCCCCAGGCCACATTGGAGCCGACCAGCAACGACTGGCACTGTGCCAGGTAAGGGAACGGCGCACACACCGCAAGGCGGGCACGTGCCGGTACAGCCTTGATACCTTCCAGCAGGGCCGCGTTGGCGGCCAGGCTGCCGTGCATCTTCCAGTTGCCGATGACGAGCTTTTGTCTCACAGGGCGCCCCTCTCAATCAAACCGGCTATTGTAGCGCGGGCCAGGGCCCTACGCCACCGAAGGGGCCCGAAATCGGCCAGGAGGCTCCCGCGCCCAGGCGATCCCGGGGCCCGCCCTACCCTGCCATACCGCCGGGGCGCGCAGCCCCAGCTCCGCCCGCTTACCAGGTCAGGACGATCTTGCCGATGTGCTCGCTCGATTCCATCAGGCGATGCGCGTCCGCCGCCTGGGCGGCCGGGAAGGTCTGGTGGATCACCGGCTTGATCTTGCCCGCGGCCAGCAGCGGCCAGACGTGCTGGTGCAGTGCTTGCGCTATCTCACCCTTGAACGAAACCGGGCGCGGACGCAGCGTCGAACCGGTAACGGTGATGCGTCGGCGCAGGATGTCGCCCAGCGGGATCTCCGCCTTTGCGCCGCCCAGCAGCGCAATGATCACGATGCGGCCGTCGTCGGCCACGCAGGAAAGCTCGCGCGCCAGGTAGGGGCCGGCCACCATGTCGAGGATGACGTCCGCGCCGCGGCCACCGGTCAAGGCCTTGACCTCGGCGACGAAGTCTTCGGTCTTGTAGTTGATGGCGCGGTCGGCGCCCAGTTCCTCGCAGGCACGGCACTTGTCTGCGCTGCCAGCCGTCACGAAGACCTTGTGGCCCAGTGCCTTGGCAATCTGGATGGCGGTCGTGCCGATGCCGCTGGAGCCACCCTGGATCAGCAGGGTCTCATCCTTGCCCAGCGGGCCGCGGCCCAGGTAGCCGCGATCGAACACATTGCTCCATACGGTGAAGAAGGTCTCGGGCAATGCCGCCGCCTCGATATCCGACAGGCCGGCCGGCACCGGCAGGCATTGCGCCGCGGGGGCCACGCACAGCTCCGCGTAGCCACCGCCCTGCACCAGCGCGCAGACGCGATCGCCCAGCTTCAGGCCGAAGCGGTTGTCGGTGTGCGACAGGTCGCCGCCGGCAACCACCCCCGCCACTTCCAGGCCCGGCAGGTCGGACGCGCCGGGCGGCACAGGATAGTTGCCGGTGCGCTGGAATACGTCGGGGCGGTTGATGCCGGCCGCGCTCACGCGGATCAGGATCTCTCCCGCCTTGGGCACGGGATCGGGACGTTGCGCCAGTTGCAGGACTTCGGGGGCGCCGTATTCGCGGATTTCGATGGCTTGCATTGCTGCTCCTTGCTTTTCGCATGCGGCGGGCTCTCGCACGCATGACGGGGGATCGATCTGCTCTGCCGCCGCGCAGCACTACAAACGGGCCGAGCGGGCCGCCGGTGGCGGACGGGACTGGCGGCAGTGTAAACAAAAAAACGGCTGGACATCGCCAGCCGCTTTCTCTGCTACGGATACTACGAAACGCTTACTGCTGTTGCTGATCCGCCGAAGGCGTCGTCGGCGCAGCCGGTGCGGCCGGAGCAGCAGGTGCTTCGCTGGTGTTGGCGATCGGGCTGATGCTGCCACCCTCTTCGGCCAGCGCAGCCTTCAGGGACAGGCGCAGGCGGCCCTTTTCGTCGGCCTGGATCAGCTTCACGCGAACGTGCTGGCCTTCCTTGAGCCAATCCTTGATGTCCTTGACGCGCTCGTTGACGATCTCGGAGATGTGCAGCAGGCCGTCCTTGCCCGGCAGGATGTTGACGATGGCGCCAAAGTCCAGCAGCTTCAGCACGGTGCCGGCGTAGATCTTGCCCACTTCGGCTTCCGCGGTGATGCCTTCGATGCGGCGCTTGGCTTCGGCCATGCCATCGGTCGAGGTCGAGGCGATGGTGATGGTGCCGTCTTCCTGGATGTCGATGGTGGTGCCGGTTTCCTTGGTCAGCGCCTGGATGGTCGAGCCGCCCTTGCCGATCACTTCGCGGATCTTGTCCGGATGGATCTTCATGGTGATCATGCGCGGTGCGTGCTCCGACAGCTCGGTGCGCGCATGGCCCATCGCATCCTGCATCTTGCCCAGGATATGCAGGCGGCCTTCCTTGGCTTGCGCCAGCGCGACCTGCATGATTTCCTTGGTGATGCCCTGGACCTTGATGTCCATCTGCAGCGCCGTGATGCCGTTGTCGGTACCCGCGACCTTGAAGTCCATGTCGCCGAGGTGGTCCTCGTCACCGAGGATGTCGGTCAGCACGGCGAACTTGTTGCCTTCCAGGATCAGGCCCATGGCCACGCCGGCCACGTGCGCCTTGATCGGAACGCCGGCGTCCATCAGTGCCAGGCAGCCGCCGCACACCGATGCCATCGACGACGAGCCGTTGGATTCGGTGATTTCCGACACCAGGCGAATGGTGTAGGCAAATTCGTCATCCTTCGGCAGGACCGGGATCAGCGCGCGCTTGGCGAGGCGGCCGTGACCGATTTCGCGGCGCTTGGGGCTGCCCACGCGACCGGTTTCGCCGGTGGCGAACGGAGGCATGTTGTAGTGGAGCATGAAGCGGTCGCGGTATTCGCCGGCGAGCGCGTCGATGATCTGCTCATCGCCCTTGGTGCCCAGCGTGGCAACCACCAGCGCCTGGGTTTCACCACGGGTGAAGATGGCCGAGCCGTGGGCGCGCGGCAGCACCGACGAACGGATCTCGATCGGGCGCACGGTGCGGGTATCGCGGCCATCGATGCGCGGCTCGCCCGACAGCACCTGGCTGCGCACGATCTTGGCTTCGATGTCGAACAGCACGTTGCCCACTTCGACCTTGTCGGCTTCCACGCCGGCTTCGGCCAGCTTGGCCGTCACGGAGGCGTAGACTTCCTTGAGCTTCTGGCTGCGCGCCGACTTCTGGCGCAGCTGGTAGGCGTCCTGCAGCAGCGGCAGGGCGATCTCGCCAACCTTGGCGATCAGCGCTTCGTTCTTCGGTGCGGYGGTCCAGTCCCACTCCGGCTTGCCGCCGTCGCGCACCAGCTCATGGATGGCGTTGATGGCGGTCTGCATTTGCTCGTGGCCATAGACCACGGCGCCCAGCATCACTTCTTCCGACAGCTGGCGGGCTTCCGACTCCACCATCAGCACGGCGCGCTCGGTACCGGCAACCACGAGGTCCAGTTCCGATGCGGCGATCTGCGAGCGGGTCGGGTTCAGCAGGTACTGGCCGTCCTTGTAGCCAACGCGCGCTGCGCCGACCGGGCCGCTGAACGGAATGCCCGACACTGCCAGGGCAGCCGACGCGCCGATCAGGGCGGGGATATCCGCCGGCACTTCCGGGTTCAACGACAGCACGTGGATGACCACTTGCACTTCGTTATAGAAACCTTCCGGGAACAGCGGGCGCAGCGGACGGTCGATCAGGCGCGAGGTCAGCGTCTCGTTTTCCGACGGACGGCCTTCACGCTTGAAGAAGCCACCGGGGATCTTGCCGGCGGCGTAGGTCTTTTCGATGTAGTCGACGGTCAGCGGGAAGAAGTCCTGGCCGGCCTTGGGCGACTTGGCAGCGACAACGGTGGCGAGCACCACGGTGTCTTCAATGTCGACGATCACGGCACCGCCAGCCTGGCGGGCAATCTCGCCAGTTTCCAGGCGCACCTTGTGCTGGCCCCACTGGAATTCCTTGACGATCTTATTGAACATGGTCATGAGCGTTCCTTTAATTCGCGCTTGCACGCTTGTGCAACGCCCGCGTTAGCAGCCGCGGGCGAACTGCCGGATCATCGTCGGTCGCAGTTGCAGGGAAGTGCTATGCCATTCCAGTGCGGCACCTGCTCAGTTGGTGCTCAGGTGGATACCGCCCTGGAATGACACAAAACCCCGTTTCCTTGCCCGACTCCGGTATTTGAATGACTGCAGACGAATCACTGCAGAAAAAGCTAAAGAACGAAGTAACTTACTCCGTTGCACGTCTTGGCGCAACGGGCGCCAGCCCGGGGGGCATGGCGCCATCAAGTGAAATAAAAATCACTTTAAGCGATTCAAGGCATCGACCTTCCGGCCGCAAAAACAAAATGCCTGCATCAGCGGGGCTGACGCAGGCATTCGTGGCTCACGCGAAGGCGTGCAGTGCATCCATTCGTGCTGCCATCCGGACGATCCTGACTGCTTACTTACGCAGGCCGAGCTTCTCGATCAGCGAACGATAACGGTCGGCATCGTTGGCCTTGAGGTAGTCCAGCAGGCGACGACGACGGCTCACCATGCGCAGCAGACCGCGGCGGCTGTGGTGATCCTTCATGTTGGCCTTGAAGTGGGGGGTCAGTTCGTTGATGCGGTTGGTCAGCAGGGCAACCTGGACTTCCGGGCTACCGGTGTCGTTGGCGGCGCGTGCGAACTGCTTGATGACTTCGGTCTTGCTGTTGATTTCGGCTACTGCCATGGTGATTTCCTTTTCACTTGCGAACGCTACAGCGCGGAATGTGCCGTATGCGTCGTGCCTTTGATGTTGCTGTCAGGCAATTTCCGTCCTGGCCGGACCGATTGAGCAACCGGTTGGCCGTGACAGCCGGCGATTATAGCGGAAATTGGGATGGGGATGGAATTTGCCCGGTTGCGGGCTGGTTGCCCCCGCCGAATCCCCGCTAAAACCTCTCCATCTTGCAACTGGTGGACAGTGTAGTCTGGGCGGACTTCAGCTTCCTGACAGTCCGGAACCCATACCCCGATCCTTCGTTATCGAACCGCACATCCCCGCCCTGCCGCTCCATCACGGAAACATAAAGCGGCTGCAGCACCTGATGGTCATCGGCCCGGATAGTCGCCTCATGAAAATCGTTGACATAGCGCATACCCTCGAGCGCCCGCGCCACCTTGACGGCATCCGTCGACCCTGCCTTCTCGATCGCCCGGGCCAGCATCTCCACCATCATCTGCATGCGCAGGTGCACGTAGTCGTCCTTGGGCTCCGGGTAGCGCGCCCGGAACGCCTGGTAGAACGCATCCGAAGCCGCGCCGCCCACGTTCGGATGCCACTCGGCCACCGCCAGCACCCGCCCGACCCCGGCATCGCCCATGGCCGCCGGCGCGCCCAGGCCGTTGCCATAGAACGTGTAGAACTTGGCTTTCAGTCCGCCTTCGCGCGCTGCCTTGACCATCAGCGTGAGATCGTTGCCCCAGTTGCCCGTAATCACGGCGTCCGCGCCACTGGCCTTGATCTTGGCGATATATGGGGCGAAATCCTTGATTTTGCCGATCGGATGAAACTCATCGCCCACGATGTGCAGCTCAGGGCGTTTGGCGGCCAGCATCTCGCGTGCCGAACGAGCCACCTGATGGCCAAAACTGTAATCCTGGTCGATCAGGTACACGCGCCGCACGCTGGTATCGGCGCGGATGACCTCGGTCAGCGCCTGCATGCGCATGTCTGCACTCGCATCGAAGCGGAAATGCCAGAAACTGCAGCTTTCGTTGGTCAGCGCGGGATCGACCGCGGAATAGTTGAGAAAGAGCACGCGCGCCTCGGGCTGGCGCGCGTTGTGCCGATTGATGGCGCCCACCAGCGCGCCAGCCACCGCCGAACTATTGCCTTGCAGGACAAAGGGGATATTCCTGTCCACCAGGCCGCGCAACTGGATCAGGCTCTCGTCGACATTGCCCTTGCTATCGAAGGTAACGAGTTCAAAGGGACGCGGGCCCTCGGCAGTCTTGACGCCGCCACGCGCGTTGACGCGATCGATGGCAATCCGCAGGTTGCGCACAACGGCATCGCCCGCGTTGGCAAAGGGACCGGACAACCCCTCGATCATGCCGAGACGGATCGGCTCCTGCGCGCCGGCCCCTGCCGCTACCGCGAGCAAGCAAGCTGCCAGCCATCGTTTACACCACATCGAGAGACCTCCCGCTAAAGCGCTGCATGGTAAGCCAGGGAGCAGGCAGAGGCAAATGGGCGCACCTTCGCGGCAAAACGCGGAATTGAGCGAGAATAGCCCAAGCGGCGGCAAAAATAGAGGAAGTTGAAGGGGAGAACGCAGGACCAGCGGTCGCCGGCTCCTGTATTCGGCCCCAAGCCGGCGCATACCGGCGCGCGGACGCTAGCACCAGAGCTTTTGCCAGTGCTTCGTCCAGTTGAAGTGAAAGCGCTGCGCGAAGGGGGCGAGAGTCATCGGCTCCAGCGTGCTTCGAAACGCACCGTTCTTGCTGCCCTGCTCCGCCACCGGGTCTTCGAGCCAGAGGACGAACTCTATCAGGCGGAGGTCGTGGCGCAGCACGCCGCCGCCATCGAAATGGAAATTGAACATTGACGGCCAGTTGCCTGCTTGGGCTCGCGGGGCTTGCCGAACTGCTGTTCTATATACCAGATCACGCCCGCCCCCCTCGCCAACGGGCCTGACCGGCGCCGGTGAGGTGTGAGCGGGGCCGATCGTGGAGCGTGCGCGGAACGCAAAACGCCCGCCGTCGTCCTCGTGGGAACGCGGCGGGCCGATTCAAGCCCCGCTGCCGCCTGGGCCGCGGGCTTACCGGTCAGATCGGGATCAGATCTGCGGGTTGATCTTCTGCACGGCCTTGTCGTGCAGCTTGTTCAAGGCAGCCAGGTAGGCCTTGGCCGAAGCGGCCACGATATCGGGATCGGTGCCCACGCCGTTGACGATGCGCCCACCCTTGGACAAGCGGACCGTTACCTCGCCCTGCGCCTGCGTGCCGGCGGTAATGGCATTGACGGAATACAGCACCAGTTCGGCGCCGCTGTTGACCTTGCCTTCAATCGCGTGCAGCGTGGCATCGACCGGACCGTTGCCCTCGCCTTCCCCGGTCAGCTCCTGGCCGTCCATATTGAACACCACGCGCGCATGCGGGCGCTCGCCGGTTTCGGAGTGCTGCGACAGGGAGATAAAGCGGAAGTGCTCGTTGACGTCGTGTGCCTCGTCGGAAACGATGGCCATGATGT
Source organism: Cupriavidus sp. 05T313 (assembly GCF_056396665.1). Classification (NCBI taxonomy): domain Bacteria; kingdom Pseudomonadati; phylum Pseudomonadota; class Betaproteobacteria; order Burkholderiales; family Burkholderiaceae; genus Cupriavidus; species Cupriavidus sp. 05T313. Next base: position 55,428 of record NZ_JBFTLX010000136.1, read on the forward strand.
CTTCGTCGAAGATCTCGGACTTCTGGTCGGCCAGTTCCTTGAAGCGAGTGAAAGCAGCGTTGACTTCGCTCTCGCTTTCCAGTTCGATGCCGAGTTCCTGCAGGCGCTGCTTGAAGGCGTTGCGGCCCGAGAGCTTGCCCAGCACGATCTTGTTGGCGGTCCAGCCCACATCTTCGGCGCGCATGATCTCGTAGGTATCGCGCGCCTTCAGCACCCCATCCTGGTGGATACCCGAAGCATGGGCGAACGCGTTGGCGCCGACCACGGCCTTGTTGGGCTGCACCACGAAGCCGGTGATCTGCGATACCAGCTTGGAGGCCGGCACGATCTGCGTGGTGTCCACACCGACGTCGAGGTCGAAGTAGTCGCGGCGCGTCTTCACCGCCATCACCACTTCTTCCAGGCTGGTATTGCCGGCGCGCTCGCCCAGGCCGTTGATGGTGCACTCGACCTGGCGCGCGCCGCCGAGTTTGACCGCTGCCAGCGAGTTGGCCACCGCCATGCCGAGGTCGTTATGGCAATGCACGGACCAGATGGCCTTGTCGGAATTGGGGATGCGCTCGCGCACCGAGCGGATCAGCCCCGCATAGCCCTCCGGCACGGCATAACCCACGGTATCCGGCAGGTTGATGGTGCTGGCGCCTTCACGAATCACGCCTTCAAGCACGCGGCACAGGAAATCCATGTCCGAACGGCTGCCGTCTTCGGGCGAAAACTCGATATCGTCGGTGAACTGGCGCGCAAAGCGTACCGCCAGGATGGCCTGTTCATAGACCTGGTCCGGCGTCATGCGCAGCTTCTTTTCCATATGCAGCGCCGAAGTGGCGATGAAGGTATGGATGCGGAAGGCGTTGGCCGGTTTCAGCGCCTCCGCCGCGCGCGCGATATCGCGGTCGTTGGCGCGGGCCAGCGAGCAGATGGTCGAATCCTTGACGACCTGCGCGATGGAGCGAATCGCTTCAAAGTCGCCGTTGGAGCTGGCCGCAAAGCCGGCTTCGATCACGTCGACCTTCAGGCGCTCCAGCTGCCGCGCGATGCGGATCTTTTCCTCGCGGGTCATGGAGGCGCCTGGCGACTGTTCGCCGTCGCGCAAGGTGGTGTCGAAAATAATGAGTTTGTCGGACATGAGTGGGGCTCCTGGGCTTATCTTTGTATCTGGCGAATCAAGTTGCTGTCTCGGCATTCGCCGTCTTGTTTTGCTGTGCTGCTGTATTGGTGCTGAATGCAAAACGCCCCGGCGTGCAGTGATGCAGGCCGGGGCGTTTTATGAATCCTGTGTGACTTGGCGCGAGGGTCTTGGCTTCCCTCAGCGCAAACGCGTCCCGACCTGATGACCTAGTAGGCCACCTAGAATGGTGCGGGCGAGTAGGGCTTGGCGCGAAATCATGTCAGCGACTATAGCCGAGATGCCGGGCGTGTGCAATATGATCGCGTGAATCGGGGTGATCGCCGGGAAGAAAGGCCCCAGGGGCGCCCTGCCCCTGGGATGCCAGGCGTCAGGCCTTGGGCGGGATGCGCAGCTTCTGGCCGGGATAGATCTTGTCCGGATGCGACAACATGGGCTGGTTGGCCTCGAAAATGGTGGTGTATAGCGCACCGTTGCCATAGGCCGTCTGGGAAATCGCCCACAAAGTGTCGCCCTTGACCACCGTATGCCATGTCGACTCGATCGAGTCGACATTGACCGACATCTTGTCCTCGACCTTCTCCACACCCTGGACATTGCCGCAGCACAGGACGATCTTCTCGCGGGTCGCCTGATCCGGCGCCACGCCGAACACCGTCACCAGCGCCTGTGCACCGTCAACCTGCACCATCAACCCGGTGGCATCCAGGTTCATCTGCTTGATGTAGCCCTCGATGGCATCGCCAGCCGCGCGGTTGGCCGCGTCGACGTCCGCCGACGGTGCATCGGCCGGCGCGGCCTTGGCTGCGCTGCCGCCGAACAGTTTCTCTCCTGCTTCCTTGATGAAGTCGAGCATGCCCATGAGAACCTCCAGTTGGTCAGTGATAAGTGGACAACAGTGGATACAGCAAACCACGGCAAACCGCACCGCTAGCCTGCGCCCCGGCCTTGCGGGCCAGACAGCGCAGAGTTCTGGAAAACAAAAAGTAAAAAGGCGCCGTAGCGCCTCTTTACTGACCTGCCGTCAGGAACGTTCATTCCCGCCGTCCCGCGCCGTCCGGATGCCTGCCGGCTTGCCATGCAACGCATGCCAGCCCCATAGCAGGTAACCGGAAATGGCGTATGCCACGAACAGCCCGAACAACGCCACCGGCGGATCCGTCGAGACCACAACAAACAGCACCAACACCAGCACCATCATGCCGAAGGGCACGCGGTAGCGAACATCGAGCGCCTTGCCGCTGTAGAACGGCGCGTTGGAGACCATCGAAAGCCCGGCATACAGCGTGATGCCGAATGCCACCCACGGCATCCACAGTTCCTTCACCGGCAGCTTGTTGTCGATCACCAGCCAGACAAAGCCGGCCACCAGCGCCGCCGCCGCCGGGCTGGGCAGCCCCTGAAAGAAGCGCTTGTCGACCACGCCGATGTTGGCGTTGAAACGTGCCAGCCGCAGTGCCGCGCACGTGCAGTAGACAAACGCGGCGATCCATCCCCACTTGCCCAGGTCGTGCAGGATCCACTCGTA
>NZ_JBFTLX010000137.1:0-18167 GCF_056396665.1 Cupriavidus sp. 05T313
GTGCCGGTGGTCAGGCTGTTCTTGTCCTTGCCTGCCTCGCTGGCGATCACCGCGCCATGCAGGTCGGTATTGCCCTTGACGGCGATATCGAAACCGTCCTTGCCGGCCTGGATGCCGGACTGCTCGCTGACGTTTTCGTAGCGGCCATTGGCTTTGCCCAGGCTCGCGGAGAGGCTGCCGGTAGCGCCGGCCTGGCTGATGCTGATACCACCCCCCATGCTCTGCTGCCTTGCACGCATCTCCTCGGTGTCCTGGCGGCTGGCGATATTGAGATTGCCGCCTGCACTCCCGGTCACCTTGCCGCCAGCGATCGTGCCGCCGAGGACATTGGTGTCGTTGCCCGACACGAAGGTGACCGACTCGCGGCCATTCACATGGCTGTTGGCTTGCGAGATGCCCTGGCTGTCCGAGTTGCCCTTTGCCTTGGAAGCGGAGGCCGACACGGAGAGGCCGGCTTTGCCCTGGCCAAGGCCATACGACACGCCGACGCCGGCGCTTGTGGACTTGTTGGTGCTGTGGCTCTCGTTGGTGTCGGTGGCCGAGACGAAGTTGATATCGTTTTTGGCTGCCAGCGCCACCTTGTTGGCGTCGATGTTCGAACCGGCGATATTCAGGTTGCCCGCCGTTTGGTTGCCGCTGGCATCCACGCCCGTCGCCACGAAGGCCGCGGTGCCGCCTGCCGTTACGTTGGTGCCGTTGTGGCTGGTGCTGTCCTGGGTGAGGGTCTGCTTGCTCTGGCTGGTGCCAAACGAGAGCGTGACGGCGGCGCCCGCCAGGGGATCGCCCCCAGCCTGCGCCAGTGCGCTGCCGGCATCGGCAACGTCCCGCGCGGCGGCGATCCCCCACAGCGCCGAGGCACGGCCGTCCTGGCTCTTGCCTGCGGAGTTGATCTTGTTGCCGGCGTTGATGGCCGCGCCGATGGCGCCTCCCGACACGCCCAGCGTGAAGCCGCTTTGCCTGACTTCGTGGGTTTCGTCGTGGTGCTGGCGGTTCCGCGCGGCGTCGATGTTCACATCCGCGCCCACGCCCGTGATGTCGCGCCTGGCGATCAGTTCGCTGCCGGTGGCCTTGAGGGTGCTGCCCGCGTTCATGTGGACGCTGCCGTCCGTGCTGCCCACCAGGCTCCCCGCCTGCTGCGTGCCATTGTCGTTGGCGGTGTCTTTCTGGGTGCGCTTGCCGTACGAGAGCCCGGAGCCGGTGGCGCCGAAGCCCGATTTCTTCTCTTCCCTGTAGCTGTAGGCGGACGAGGTGGTCTCGGTGCCGCCAATGGTCAGGTCGCGCCCCGCGCCGAGGTTCACGTCGTGCGTGGCCGCCACGGTGCTGCCGGCTACGGTCAGGTCACGGCCTGCCGCGATGTCCACCGCGTTGCCGGAGAAGGTGCTGCCCAGCGCTTCGGTCCGGCTGTTGGCATCGATGGTATGGGTGGACTTCTTCGACAGGAAGCCGCTTTCCTGGTAGGCGTGCTCGTCATGTACGGAAGTCGATGCCTGGCCGGCCTTGACGTTGATGTCACGCCCCGCGCCCACGGCCAGCGCGCCGTCCGTGCTGACATAGGCGGCGGTGGCATTCACGTCGCGCCCGGCGATCAGGGTCGCGTCCTTGCCCGCCGTGATCTGCGTGCCGATTTCCGCGCTGCGCGATACCGCCGCGTTGTTTTTGGCGTCTTTGTAGAGGCGTTCCGACTCGCTCACCTCGACCGTGCCAAGGTTGATATCGCGGCCCGCCGCAATGCCCAGGCTGTCGGTGGCCTGGATGTTCGCGGCCTTGGTGTTGATGTCGCGCCCGGCCACGAAGGTGGCGCTGTCGGCCGCCACGCTGGAGATGCCGGCGGTCACGGCGCGGCTGCCCGCGAGGTTGCCGCTGCCGCCGGCCCCGGAGGCGGTGGTGGTGGTCAGGTTGATGTCGCGGCCTGCCGTGGCGGCCAGTTGGGCCGCCGCGATACGCCCGGCGAGATTGTTGATGTCCTGCCTGGCGCCCAGCCCCATGGCGTGCGCCGACAGCGTGCCGCTGTTGTGGATATTGGCCGCGTCCATCAGCGTCACGTCGCGGCTGGCGATGGTGCCGGTGTTCTTTACGTCGCCATCGGTCCGAAGCACCGTATTGCGCGCGGCCATCAGGGTGCCGTCACCCTTCAGGTCGCCTTCGCGCACCTTCAGGTAGACCTGCGGCACCAGGGCGCGCTGGGTGGTGCCGTCCGCCAGGGTAATGGTCTTCTCGACCAGCCACACGATGTCGGTGGTCAGCGCGCGCATCTGGTCCGCCGTCAGCTCGGTGCCCACGTTCAGGTGGAACCGCTTGCCGAACTCTGCGCCTGATTGCATCAGCGCCTTGTATTGCGCCTCGTTGTCGGTGTAGTCGCCGACGAAGCGCTGGCCGGTTCCCAGCATCACGGCATCGGCCACCAGGCGGGCTTCATAGTAGCCGTCGCCCAGGCGCTTGAGCACGTGGGTGGGGTCCTGGCCCAATTGCGTGAGCTTGAAATCGCTGGACAGCCACTGGCGCTGGCTGGTGAAGCGCGGGTCGGTCTCGATCAGGTAACGCGCGCCCGGCTCGCCATGCATCTTGAAGAGCGCATTGCCGGGCATCGCCAGCGACGGCGTGACGGTGCGGATGACCTCGCCGCCCAGGCGGCCTCCGGCCTCCGCGCCGCCCGTGGCGAGCGAGATCTGCATGAGCGTAGGCGCGGTGGCGATAGGGCCGGTGCCGGTCTTGTCCGCGACGATCGTGCCAGTGCCGTTCACAACCTGGTGATCCAGCGCCTCGCCCTTGGCGAGCCGGGTCGGAATCTCCAGATGTACCGCCGGCACGCCCATGTTGTCGTAACAGCGGCTGCGCCCGCACGGGCGGGTGTACTGGCTGGTGCCGGTTGTATCCTCCATGCGCGTCGCATCGTACGCAATGTTGTTGACACCGCCGCTGCCTGCGCCAGTCGCCAGCGTGCCGCCAACGAGAATCTGGCTCTTGTCGTTGGTGACCGTGCCAGTGAAGTTGGCGTTGCCGCCTGCCAGGATACGGGCGGGATCGGTGCTGGCGACAACCTCGTCCTGCACGCGTGTGTCACGCCATTCGATGGTCCAGGATTCCACCAGCCGACCCCGATAGTCGTGGTTGAATGCGAGGATCTTGTCATTCAGGGCTTCGTAAAGCGGCTTGCTGGCGGCTTTCGCGGCATTGTAGGCAGCCAGATCGGCCTCGTATTGCCGATGGCAAGCTACTGGCGATCCTTCCAGGCAGGGAGAGGGGACGGGGGGCAGCGCACCGGGCCGGGCCAGCCCGAATTTGTCCCAGATCGGGTCGTCGGGCTTGTAGACAAAATGATCGGCTTCCATGTTGCCATTCGCGTCCGGGGCGTACGCCAGCATTGCCAGGCCCACGGGCCAGCTTGAACCGAACGAGATTGGAATGAACGAGCGTTTCGCGTTCTGTCCCGGTGTGCCATCGGACTGGCGTGCCCAGTCGAACGGGGGGCCAAACACGCTGAAGGGGTACTGGGCCGAGGGCAGGAGCAGGCGCTTGTAGTCGTCGTCGCCAAGGTAGGCCAGGTCGTCACCGTGGCTGGCAACGTGACCGAATATGGCTCCCGATGCAGTCGGCAGCACGATCATCGCGGTGCTTGGGTCGATCTTCTCGGTGCTGCCGTTCAGCCGATAGTAAAACTCATGAACTGTTCCTGTATCGGTGCGCTTGGTGCTGAAGTGGTCGTTGCGATTGGAGAGGGCGGCAACGTTGAGGTTGGCGTCGCCCGCCACGTCGATGACGGCGGAGGCGTTGGTGAGCGCATCTGCCTGGCCGGCCGCCTTGCCGTCGGCATCCAGCGCGCGGCCCACGTTCAGGTCCTGCGACGAATAGATCAGCGCGTGCGCGCGGTTGATGATCTCCGGGGCGCCCAGCTCGATGCCGCCGCTGCGCGAGGCGGTCACGGCCCCCTGGCCGGTGACGGGGTTGATGTCGTTCAGGATCTGCCGGCCGGCGCCGATGGCCACCGAGTCGCCGTAGATGCGGTCGATGTTGGTGACGGTGGTGCCGGCCACGATGCGCACGGCGCCGCCGTCGATGAGGCCCTTGTTGAACACCGCCTGATCGGCGCGGATGCTGTTGGAGACCCGGCCGGACAGCTCGCCTGAGTTGGTGACATTGCGCCCGTGGAAGTTGGCGTCGCGGCCCGCCAGCAGCTTGCCGTCATTGGTGATGTCGCCGGCGRCATTGCCCTGGGCATCTTCGATCAGGACCTTGAGATCCCGCGCCGCGGCCACCGTCCCGGTGTTATGGAAATCGGTTTGCAGGCTAGCGGTGATGTCGCCCGCACTGGATTGCAGCGAGCCATCCCCGGTGAGGCTGTGGCCCCTGATGCCCAGCGCCTGGTTGGCGGCCAGCAGACCATCGGTGTTGGTGGTGGTCCCCACGGTGAGCTGCGCCGTGCCACCCGAGGTGACTTCGCCACCGGTGTTTTCCAATGTCGCGGCATCGGCATCAAGCGAGGCATCGGCGCGCAGCGCGCCCTGGGCATTGTCGATGGCATTGGCGGCCAGCCTGACGTTGCCGCCTTCCAGGCCCTTCGGGGCTGCATCGGTGCCGGAGAGGGTGGCGCGGTTGAGGATGGTGTCCGCCTTCGCGTCCAGGGTGCCACCGGCATGGACGAAGCCCGCCGTGTTGTCGAGCGTACCCGCGATGCGCACCTTTGCATCGCGGTTCGACGCGACCTGGCCGCCAGTGTTGGCGAGGCTGTCGCCGGTCATGCCCAGCGGGCCGCCTGCCACGAACTTGCCGCCGGCGTTGTCAACTGCCGTGCCGGTAACGGTGAGCGCCTCTTGCGCCGACACGATGCCGTCCCGGTTGTCCAGGGCTCCGGTAGTGAGCGTCATCGCGCCGTTGGCTACCGTCAGGCCGCCGTTGCTGTTGTCATAGGCCTGGCCGTGCGTGTCGGCGGCCAGCAGACCGGTTGACTGCACGACGCCGGCCCGGTTGTCGAAGGTACCGGTGCTGGTCTGGATGTTGCCCGCCGCGATCACGCCCGAGGTATTCATCAGCGCCTGCCCGCCCGTATTCGCCGTCAGCGTCCGCACGGCCGAGATCTGGCCATGGTCGTTGATGACGGGGCCGCCCGTCAGGGCGATATCGGTGGCGGAAAGCGCCTTGCCGCCGGTGTTGTCCAGCGCTCCGGTAGCCAGCAGCTTGTCCTGTACCGACCCGATCACGCCGCCGCGGTTGACGATGCCGGCGGCGGCGACGGTGGTGGCGCTGGTCCCGGTGATGGTGCCGCCGGTGTTGTCCACGGCCTGCGCCGCGCCCACGCCGAGCCCGCCGCCGCTGGTGATGGCGCCCCGCTGGTTCAGGATATTCGTGCCCTGGACGGTGCCGCCATTGACGCCCGCGACGATGGCGCCGCCGCGATTGTCCGCCGTGCCGCCGGCTTTGAACTGCACGGCACTGGCTTCCAGCCGTGCGTTCTGGTGGGTGATGTCGCCCGCCGCCGACAGATTGGCGATGTTGTGGGCGATGACATTGCCGTTCGACAGGTCCAGCGTGGGTGCCGACAGGTTGGTGTCCGCGCCGGTCACGATGGTGCCATTGGATTGGATGGCCGCTCGCGCGGCGAGATGGACCGTGCCGGTGCCGGTCACGCGGGCATCGGCATCGACCCCCGCGCCGATGGTGCCGCTGTTGGCGATGCGGTCGGCCTGGGCCACCAGATCGGTGCCGGCGGCCAGCGTGCCGCTGTTGGTCAGTTGTCCCAGCGTGGTTGCGGCAATGGCGCTGCGCGTTGTGATGGTGCCCGCGTTGCTGATGTTGGTACCAGCGACCGAGGCGCGGCCTTCGGCTTGCAGGCGGCCACCTGGCGCGATACGCACGTCGCCGTTGCTGTGCACCACGATGTCGCCCGCGCGGGCCGTGATGCCGCCGCCGAGGTTAAAGCCGACACCGCGCTCCGTGCCGATCAACTTGACGGCCCCGCTGTACATGGAGCTCAGCGCCGAGGCGTCGAGCGCGAACTGCGGGGCGGGGCCGTTGCCAGCCTGCGGGGCGGCATTCAGGGTCTGGTAGTCGACCTGGTTGGCACCCGCGAGCGCATTCAGGTGGCTGGCCCACAGCTCGGCATTGATGTTGATGGAGCGCGCCAGCAGGTCGACCTGTGCCTGCGGGCTGGACAGGCCTTGCCCGCCGATGCCGATGCTGCCCTCCCGCACGTTGAAGCCGGCCAGGCTGCCATCGGCGCTGAACGCCGGACGTCCGGTCGACAGCGTGAAACGGTCCGCGTTGATCGCGCCGCAGCCCGAGCAATACAATCCCGCCGGATTGGCCAGGATCAAATTGGCGCGATTCCCGGCGATTTCTTGCGCGCCAAGCAATTGCGATGGGTTCGGCCGGGTGACCTGGACCACGATGTTGCCGGCGTGGCCGTTGCCAAGCATCATGTTTCCCTGGACCCAGCCCGCAATCTGCGTCTGGCTGTTTGCCCCGCTGTTATTCAGCACCACGCCGGACGGGCCGACGTTGTACTGAATGAAATGACTCACGCTCGTGCCGCCGTTACGATTGGGCGGGGGGATGTTCACGACCGGGACGCCGTTGGCCGCCACTCCCACCACCGGACGCTGTCCCGGCAAACTCTTGTCCACCTGGATCGGCAGGGATTGCGCGTGCGCTGACTGGTCCATCAACACCGGCAAGCCCATCATCGACGCCGTCAACGCTGTGAGCCACAGCACCGGCACAAAGGCGCAGCCTTGGCCAATGCGTTCGGCGTTGCCCGGGCGGCCCTTGCCGCGGCCCGCGGCAGATTCCTGCACTGCCACCAGCATGCCGCGCACGGCATTGAAAACCAGGCGATGAATATTCTTGCTCATGCTGCGTTTCGGGAGAAGTAGGGTGTGCAAGCGCGTTGACGCTTGAGTGAGGCTGGACTACGCCCAGGCCAGACTGACGATACCGAGCCGGTATCCAGATTGAAATCGGACAGGTCCGAAAATGAAGGTGGAAATTTCCGAAAGGTCCGCTGTCGCCGGGAGCCATGCTTGACAGGCGGGCCAGGCTGGCGCAGGCGATCCGGCTTGCACCACGCTTTGGCAAGCGTTAGCTATGGGTGGGGCGCCAGCGGCGGCCGTGTTGCATGGCCAGCGGGAAGCGCCCGGCAGGGAGCACTCCGGCCTGACAGCCTGCCTCGGAATTCGCGCGTGCCAGCATAAAGCTCCGCTACACTGCTACGGTACGCGACCCAGCGGATCTACCCAGCGCACCTGCGTTCCGGGGCACGCCCATCCCGATGCAAGACACGCCTCTTCCCGCCACTGCCAGCGCCGCCGCCACCGATGGCCGTACCCGCAAGATCATGCTGTGGGTGGTCGCCATCGGCTTCTTCATGCAGACGCTGGACTCCACCATCGTCAACACGGCATTGCCGTCGATGGCCAAAAGCCTGGGCGAGAGCCCGCTGCGCATGCAGTCGGTCATCATTGCCTACTCGCTGACCATGGCGGTGATCATCCCGGCCTCCGGCTGGCTGGCCGATCGCTTCGGCACCCGCACCATCTTCCAGACGGCCATCGTGCTGTTTGTCGCCGGCTCGCTGGCCTGCGCCTATTCCGACAGCCTGGCCTTGCTGGTGGTCTCGCGGGTAGTGCAGGGCGTGGGGGGCGCCATGCTGCTGCCGGTGGGGCGGCTGGCGGTGCTGCGCACCTTCCCGCGCGACCAGTACCTGCAGGCGCTCAGCTTCGTGGCCATTCCCGGCATGGTGGGCCCGCTGATCGGGCCGACGCTGGGCGGCTGGCTGACCCAGACCTTTTCCTGGCACTGGATCTTCCTGATCAATGTGCCGGTGGGCTTGCTGGGCGGGCTGGCCACCATGCGCTACATGCCCAACAGCCGGCTGCACGGCGTGGCGCCGTTCGATATCAGCGGCTACCTGCTGCTGGCCATCGCCATGCTGACCCTGTCGTTCTCGCTGGATGGCCTGGCTGAACTTGGCTTTGAGCATGCCACCGTGCTGATGCTGCTGATCGCCAGCATGGCTTCGCTAACGGCGTATGTGCTGCACGCCACGCGCCGCCGCCGGCCGTTGTTCGCGCTGCGGCTGTTTCGCATGCATACCTTCAGCGTGGGCCTGCTGGGCAACCTGTTCGCGCGCATCGGCAATGGCGCCATGCCGTTCCTGATTCCGCTGACGCTGCAGGTCAGCCTGGGGTATTCGCCGTTCCAGGCGGGCATGATGATGCTGCCGATCACGGCGGCGGGCATGGCATCCAAGCGTTTCGCCACGCGCCTGATCGAACGCCACGGCTATCGCAGGGTGCTGGTCGCCAATACGTTCGTGGTGGGACTGGCGATGGCTTCGTTCGCGCTGATCTCGCCCACCCAGCCGCTCGCGTTGGTGCTGGTGCAACTGGCCCTTTTCGGTGCGGTCAATTCGATCCAGTTCACCGCCATGAATACCGTCACGCTGAAGGATCTCGGCACGGCAGGGGCCAGCGGCGGCAATAGCCTGCTGTCGATGGTGCAGATGCTGTCGATGAGCCTGGCGGTGACCTCGGCCGGCGCGTTGCTGGCGACCTTCCAGGGGACCTTCAGCCGGCATGGCGCCACCACCGCGCTGCCGGCGTTCCATGCCACCTTCATCTGCGTGGGGCTGATTACCTCGGCCTCGGCGTGGATCTTCCTGCAGCTATCCCCAGACGTGGTCCGCCCGGCCGGCAAGCGGGTTGAAGACGCGACCGAGATGTGAGGGTCGCACGGGACTATCCCCTGGCCTTCGGCGCCGGCCCGCGCGAACGCGCCGTGGCGCGTTCGCGCAGATCGTGCACAAAGGCTTCGGCGGCCTCGTCGAGTTCGCGGCCGCCCTGGCGCAGCAGCCCGACCGGCTCCTCGCTGCCCTGGCCCGAGATGGGCAGCAGCACCAGCTCGCCGTCCTCCAGCGCCTGGCGCATGGCGCAGCGCGGCGCCAGCCAGACGGCCTCGGACTTCAATGCGGTGAGCTGGCCCAGGTAAGCGTCCGATGTCTCCAGCACGCCGGTCGGCAACACGAAACCGTGCCGTGCCAGCAGGCTTTCCGCGCTGTGGCGCGGCGCCGAACCCTGCGCGGGCACCACCAGCGGGAAGGCCATGACATCGGCCAGGGACGGTGGCGCGGCGGCGAGGGCATGGCCTTTGCGCACCGCCAGCAACAGCGGCTCGGCGCTCAGCATCTCAAACCACAGCCCTTCCATCACCGCCGGATTGTCCATGCGGCCGATCGCGAGATCGAGCATATCGGCCTTCAGCCAGTCAATCAGCGTTCGGTTCATGCCGGTCTGCACCGCCAGGCCGATTTCCGGATGCGTGGCGCGGAATGCCAGCACCGCTTCCTGCAGCAAGTCCGGCACCACGCTGGGCAGGGCGCCCAGCCGGATCTGCCGGCGACCGGCGGCGCCCGGGCCACCGATGCTGTCGGCGGCTTCGTCCAGGTCCTCCAGCACGCGCAAGGCGTGGCGCAGGAAGCGCTGGCCGAGTTCGGTGAGGTCGGTGCCCGAGCGCTTGCGCTCAAGCAAACGTGCGCCCAGCAGCGCTTCCAGCTCGGTCAGGGTCTTGGAAACGGCGGGCTGGCTGAGCCCCAGTTGCTCCCCGGCCTGGCCGAGATGCTGGGTTTGCGCCACTGCGACGAAGCAGTGCAGGTGACGCAGGCGCACACGGCTGCGGAAGGTGCTCTGCATATCGAAAAGTTATGCAAATTGTCTAAAAACTCAATTTACAGGAGATATGACCGCAAATAAAGTAATGAAAATTCCCCACAAGGAGACAACGACCATGGCCGATTCGCCCATCCAGCTGGCCCCGGGGCTGGCGCAATACCGCCGGCATTACTGGGATACCCAACCCGAATACCGCTTCGATCCCTACGCCTCCACGCAATTGCGCTCGCCCAACCAGCCGCTGGTGGCGCTGGGCCAGACGCTGTCCGAAGTCACCGGCCCGCTGTTTGGCGCCGAGTTCGTGCGCCACGGCGACAGCGACCTTACCGCCGGCCATGCCGGCGAAGCCATCGGCGAACGCATCCTCGTGAGCGGCCGCGTGCTCGATGAAAACGGCCGCCCCGTGCCGAACGCGCTGATCGAAGTCTGGCAGGCCAATGCCGCCGGCCGCTACGTGCACAAGCGCGACCAGCACGACGCGCCGCTCGATCCCAATTTCACCGGCGAGGGCCGCGCGGTGACCGATGCCCTGGGCCGCTATCAGTTCAAGACCATCAAGCCGGGCGCCTATCCCTGGCGCAACCACCACAACGCCTGGCGGCCGCAGCATATCCATTTCTCGCTGTTCGGCAACGCTTATGCCACGCGCCTGGTGACGCAGATGTACTTCCCGGGGGATCCGCTGCTGGCTTTCGACCCCATCTTCAACTGCGTGCCCGACGCCAAGGCGCGCGACCGCCTGGTGGCCGCCCTTGACTGGGAAACCACGGCGCCGGAGTACGCGCTCGGCTACCGTTTCGATATCGTGCTGCGTGGCCGCGATGCCACGCCGATGGAGTAAGCCATGTTGTACGCCACCGCATCCCAGACCGTCGGACCCTACCTGCATATCGGCCTGTCCGGCCTTGACTGCGCTGACCTGACCGCCGAGGCCCCCGGGCTGGCGGGAGAGCGCATCGTGATCGAAGGCCGCGTGATCGACGGCAACGGCGATCCCGTGCCCGATGGCATGGTCGAGATCTGGCAGGCCAACCCGGCCGGCCGCTACCGCCATCCCGACGACGCGCGCGACGGCGCCGAGCTGGCGCTGGTGCCCGGCTTCACCGGCTTTGGCCGGCTGCCGACCCAGCCCGACGGCAGCTTCCGCTTTGTCACCGTCAAGCCGGGCCCGGTACCCAGCCCCGGCGGCCAGCCGCAGGCGCCGCACATCGTGGTCTCGCTGTTCATGCGCGGGCTGCTCAAGCATTTGTCCACGCGCCTATACTTCCCGGACGAAACGCAGGCCAACGCGCGCGACTGGGCCTTGTCGCAGGTACCCGCCGAGCGCCGCCACACGCTGGTGGCGCAGCCGGCGGGCGCGGGCAAGCTGCAATGGCAGGTGGTGCTGCAAGGCCAGGACGAAACGGTCTTCTTCGACATCTGACCCGGGCGCGAGCCGCTTGCGCCAGACCGAGCCCCGGCGCCGGACCCGTCATGGTCCGGCGCTGGGGTTTTTCCATGCCGATGCGAACCTGAATCGATGCCCACCTCATCCCGACTGACCGACCCGATGTTCGGCAGCGCCRCCACGCTGGCCGCTTTCTCCGATGCCGGCACGGTCCAGCGCATGCTCGACTTCGAAGCCGCGCTGGCGCACGCCGAAGCCCGCTGCGGCGTGATCCCCGCCGAAGCTGCCGAGGTCATCGCCGTCACCTGCCGCGCCGAGGAGATCGACTTCGACGCGCTGGCCGCCGCTGCCGTGGCAGCCGGCAACCTCGCCATTCCCCTGGTCAGGCAACTTACCGCCCGCGTAGCCGCGCGCGACGAGCAAGCCGCGCGCTACGTGCACTGGGGCGCCACCAGCCAGGACGCGATCGATACCGGCATGGTGCTGCAACTGCGTGAAGCGCTGCAGGCCGTCGATGCCGATCTCAAGGCGCTCGGCCACGCCTGCGCCGCGCTGGCCACGCAGCATCGCGACACGCCGATGGTGGCGCGCACCTGGCTGCAGCACGCGCTGCCCACCACCTTCGGCCTCAAGGCCGCCGGCTGGCTCGACGCGCTGCGGCGCGACCTGCACCGCCTCGGCGCCACGCGCGCGCAGGCCGCCGCGTTGCAGTTCGGCGGTGCCGCCGGCACCCTGGCCAGCCTCGGCGACGCCGCTCCGGCGGTGGCCGCCGAGCTTGGGCGCGCACTCTCGCTGGCAGTCCCGGCCACACCGTGGCACGCATACCGTGACCGCATGGTCGAGGTAGCCACCACGCTCGGCATGCTGACCGGCACGCTCGGCAAGATCGCGCGYGACGTCTCGCTCATGATGCAGACCGAGGTCGCGGAGGTGGCCGAACCCTCCGGCCCCGGGCGCGGCGGCTCCAGCACCATGCCGCACAAGCGCAACCCGGTAGGCTGCGCCGCCGTGCTCACCGCCGCCGTGCGCGTGCCGCCGCTGGTGGCTACCATGCTGGCCGGCATGGTGCAGGAGCACGAACGCGCGCTGGGCGGCTGGCAGGCGGAATGGGATACCTTGCCGCAGATTGTCACGCTGGCCGCGGGCGCGCTGCGGCAGATGCTGGAAGTGGTAAACGGACTGCAGGTGGACGCCGCGCGCATGCGTGCCAACCTGGGCCTGACGCACGGGCTGATCCTGGCGGAAGCCGCCATGCTGGAACTGGGCGGAAAGATTGGCCGGCTACCGGCGCATCATCTGGTCGAAGGCGCCTGCCGGCGGGCCGTTGCCGAAGGCACCACATTGCGGGAGGCGCTGGGCGCGACCCTGGCCGGAGATGCCGCGCATGCCGGGCTGATGGATGCGGCGGCGCTGGACCGGGTTTGCGATCCGGCCAATTACGCCGGGCAGGCGGGGGGATTCGTCGATGCGGTCCTGGCGGCCTGGCGGCAGGAGAGCACTGAGACCCCCCGGAAGCCAGCCGCAGACGCTGAATGAATACACGTACCTGAACACCGAACCGAATTCTCTGGAGATCACCTTGCCCTTCATCACCCACGCCGGCAATCGCCTCTTCTACACGCTGGAAGGCCCAGCATCCGCGCCCGTCCTGATCTTCTCCAACTCGCTAGGTACTGACCACACGATGTGGGCGCCGCAGGCCGAAGCACTGGGCCAGCAGTTCCGCATCCTGCGCTACGACACCCGCGGCCACGGTCAGTCCGCATTGCCGCCGGGCCCGAGCAGCGTGGCGGAACTGGGCAGCGATGTCATCGCGCTGATGGACGCCTTGCAGATCCGGAAGGCAGCCTTCTGCGGCTTGTCGATGGGTGGCCTGACCGGCATGTGGCTGGGCGTGAACGCGCCGCAGCGCTTCTCCCGCATTGTGCTGGCCAACACCGCGCCAAAGATCGGCACCCCCGAGGCGTGGAACACGCGCATTGAAGGCGTGTTGCGCGACGGCATGGCGCCGCTGGTGGAGGGCTCGCTGCAACGCTGGTTCACGCCTTCCTTCGTCAGCGCCGCCGGCAATCGGCTGGATGACCTGCGCAAGGTGCTGACCGGCCTGGATGCGCGTGGGTATGCCGCCAACTGCGCGGCGGTGCGCGACGCCGATCTGCGCGAAGCGGTCAGGACCATTCCGGTGCCGGTGCTGGTGATTGCCGGTAGTTCCGATCCGTCTACCACGGCGGCGGAAGGGCGCGCGCTGGCCGATGCCATTCCGGGTGCACGCTATCTCGAACTGGAGGCGGCGCATCTGTCCAACCGCGAGCAGCCGGAGCGTTTTACCGAGGCGTTGCTGGACTTCCTGGGTGACGATGCGCAGCAGGACGCGAACCGTCCGGCCAACGATGGCGAGCGCTATCAGGCTGGCCTGGTCGTGCGGCGGGAGGTGTTGGGCAGTGCGCATGTGGATCGTTCGCTGGCCCGGCTGAACTCGCTTAACGATGAGTTTCAGAATCTGATTACGCGTTATGCATGGGGTGAGATCTGGACGCGTGAAGGGTTGCCGCGGCATACGCGGAGCCTGATCACCATTGCGATGATGGTGGCGCTTAACCGCAATGAAGAACTGAAGTTGCATCTGCGCGCCGCGGCGAACAACGATGTCAGCCGCGACGAGATCAAGGAGGTGCTGCTGCAGACTGCTATTTATTGCGGGGTGCCGGCGGCTAACTCGGCCTTTCATATGGCAGAGGAGGTGTTTGCCGCGGTGGATGCGGAGGCTTTGAAGGGTTCGTAAGCGGTGAGGGCTGTTTGCGGCTTTGTTTGGGCGGTGATGGTTTTTGCACCCAATAGCCGTACGACAGTCCCACTGTTGGGGTGCTCGGTGTCTTTTTGAGCGGCGTTGGCATCTTGCACCCAAGTGCGTACGACATCCCCCGCAGGGGGATGTCGTACGCACTTGGGTGCAACAACCATCGCCGCCCAAACAAACCGCAAAAAGCCCTACAACCTCTCCTGCCCAATAACCACCACATCCAACTCGATACCCATGGCCGCCAACATAAATTGGAACGCCGACACCGTATGCACCGGGCTTTCAGTAACGGCACAAGCGACCTGGCCAGTGCCGCAGCGCCGCTGCCCGCGCTCAAGGCGCTGGATGGCGGCGGCCGCGTGATCCATTGCGGCAGTTTCAACAAGAGCCTCTATGCCTCGCTGCGGATCGGCTATATGGTGATGCCCGACGCGCTGCGGCCGGCCCTGCGCCACCTGCGCGTCTCACGGAACGTGTACCTGCGCCGCCGCGACATCGTGCTGGCGGAGCTGCGGGCGGCTCTGGGCGAGCGCCTGCGCGTCAGCGGGGAACACGCCGGGTTTCACTTCGTGCTGTGGCTGCCGGACGGCATCAGCGAGCACGATGTGGTGCAAGCCCGCGCCGGCGCGAACCTGACGCTGCAGAGCCTGGGCGAGTTTTGCCGGGAGCGGGCAATGCCGCCGGCGCTGGTGATCGGTTACGCCGCGGCGCAGGACGATGTGCTGCGCGACGCGGCGAAACGGCTGGCGCAGGAGATTGCCGCACTGGCTCAGGCCGGCGGCACGAACTCGGTGACCTCCAGCTCGAATCCCGCGATATTGCGATAGGGCACCGGCTGGCTCAGCAGCCGCAGCTTGCGCGCACCCTGGTCTCGCAGGATCTGCGCCCCCACGCCAAGCGCACGCTGCGCGAACGATGGCGGCGCGGGCCGTCCCCTGGCTTGGCCCAGGCGCGAGACCTCTTGGAGTAGCTGGTGAGGCGGCTCGCGCTCGGCCAGCAAGACCAGGATGCCGCAGCCCTCCGTGCCGATGCGCGCCAGCGAACGTGCCAGGTTCCAGCCCGGCGCGGGCGCCGCCTGAGTTTGCGCCGGTTCGAACGCGAGCACATCGCGCAAGGTCTCCACGGTCTGCACGCGCGTCAGCACCGGCTTGCCCGGCTCCGGCCGGCCAAGCACCAGCGCCAGGTGCACGGCGTCGATGGGCTCGTCGTAGTACGCATGCACCGCGAACTCGCCGTAGGGCGTGGCCAGCCGGCCGCTCTGGCTGCGGCGCAGCGCACCCTCCACCAGCAGGCGGTGATGGATCAGGTCGCTGATGGCGCAGATCATCAGGCCGTGCGCACTGGCGAAGTCCGGCAAGGCGGTGCCGCGCAGCAACTCGCCGGCGTCGTCCAGCAACATCGTGTAGGCGCCCGCGGCCTCGCGCCCGGCCAGTCTGGGCAAATCCGAGCAGGCTTCGGCGAAGCCGGCGCGGCGCAGCACGCCGTCAGGCTGCGCCACGATGGGAAAGACGTGGCCCGGCTGGACCAGGTGGCCTGTCCTGGCATGCGCGGCGCTGGCCACGCGCATCGTCAGCGCGCGGTCGGCGGCGGAGATGCCGGTGGAGACGCCATCCACCGCTTCGATCGATACGGTGAACGGCTCGCGCTGCCTGCCGCCGACCGCCATCATCGGCAAGCTCAACTGCCGCCGCCTGGATTCGGTGATGGCCAGGCAGACCAGGCCGCGCGCGTGCGCCGCCATGAAGTTGACGTCGGCCTCGCTGATCTTGTCCGCCGCGACCAGCACGCAGCCGCTGGCTTCCGCGGTGTCGTCCTCGATGACCACGACCCGCTGGCCGGTGGCGATGGCGCGCAGCACGTCGCCGATCGGTGCGGGCCTCATGCCGCCTCCCGCGCATCGGCAAAGGCGGCGCGCAAGGCGGACGCCGCCAGGTCGAGCGCCGCGTCGGCCGCGTCCAGCAAGCCCTGCATGCTCATGAAGCCATGAATCTGCCCGGGCCAGCAGTGCAGGGCGCTGTCCACGCCGGCGCGTTGCATGGCGGCGGCGTAGGCCTCGCCCTGATCGCGCAGGGGGTCGAATTCGGCCGTGATGATGGTGGCCGGCGCCACGCCCGCCAGTTCGCGCTGGCGCAGCGGGCTGGCCCGCACATCGGCGGCATGGCGCGGGTCGGGGAGATAGTGGCGGGCATACCAGCGCAGCATGTCCCCGGTCAGGAAGCAGCCTTGCGCGAAGGTGCGCCAGCTGCCGGATTCGTCCGCGCAATCCAGGTAAGGGTACAGCAGCAACTGGTGGCGCAGCGCCACGCTGCCACGCAGTTGCTGGCATGCAACCGCGGCCAGGTTGCCGCCGGCGCTGTCGCCGGCGACAGCCATCCTGTCCGGCAGTGCGCCCAGTTCGGCGGCGTGTGCCGCGCTCCAGCGCAGCGCCGCGCAGGCATCGTCGGCAGCCGCGGGAAAGCGTGCCTCCGGCGCCAGCCGGTAGCCGACCGACAGCACCAGGGTCTGCGCGCGATTCGCCAGCGAGCGGCAGATATTGTGGTGCGTTTCGATCCCGCAGGTGACGAAGCCGCCACCGTGGAAGAACACCGTGAGCGGCCAGGGGCCATTGCCAGGCGGGCGGTAGAGGCGGGCAGGCAAGGGGCCGGCGGCGCCGGCCACGCTCAGTTCGCGTTCTTCCGCGACCGCATCCCCCGGCGCGAACGCGGGGTGCGCGGCCAGCACGGCGCGGTAGGCGTCTGGCGTGATGGTGGTGAAGTCGAGTGGCGGGAACTGCGCCATGGCGTCGAGCAGGGCGCGGACTTGCGGGTCGAATTGCATTGGTTTTTCCTTATGCTGAAGGAAGTGCAGGGGGGGAGAGGGTGCGGCAAAGGCAGGCGAGGCTCAGAAAGCGAAGGCCGGCGCCTTGCCGCTGGCGATGCCGTTCGCGCGCGCTTGCGCGGCGGCGGCGGCTTCGGCGTGCGGCAGGATCCAGAAATCTCCGGCGGCCACGCCGTCGAGGATGTGCCGGGCCATGGTTGCCGCTGGCATGCCCTGCGCGATGCTCGCCTGTAGCGCCTGGTTCATGCCGCCGACGCCGCTCTGCGCGCCGGCCGGCAGGTCGAGCGCGATGCCGGTGGCCACCGGCCCCGGGCATGCCACCGACACCTTGAGCGGCATGCCCGCCGCCTGCAGTTCCATCGCCAGCCCTTCGCTCAACGCCACCACGCCCTGCTTGGACACGGTATAGGGCGCAAGCCAGGGGCCCACGGCAAGACCTGCCATCGAGGCGATGTTGACGATATGCCCGCTGCCTTGCACCGCCATGCGAGGCACAAAGACGCGCAAGCTGTGGATTACGCTCCACAGGTTGACGTTCAGCACACGCTCGAACACRGCGGCATCCAGCTCCCAGCAGGCGCCGGTCGCCAGCACGCCGGCATTGTTGAAGAGCAGGTCGACCCGGCCCAGCAGTTCGAAACTGCGCGCGCAGAGCTGCTCGACCTGGGCAGCCTGTGCCACATCGGTTGGCAGTATCGCTATCGTTTGCCGGTGGTGCGTCAGTTCGCCGTGCACGCGCAGCAGCGCGTCGGCACCCTTGTCCGCCAGCACCAGCGCCACACCCTGCGCGGCGAGCGCGTGGGCCAGGGCCCGGCCTATGCCGCCGCCGGCGCCTGTGATCACTGCGGTCTTTCCGGTCTCGTTTGCCGCCATGGCGGGTCTCCTGGCGAAGTGGTTGGAATGGATGGCGCGCGGGATTGCGTCCGCCCATTTCTACCTGCCGGGCGTGGCCCTCGCATCGTCTGTTTGAGTGAGGTGTCAGGCGCCAGCGAGGCTCAGGGATTGCCCCGAGAGGGGAGTTGCCTAGTCCGTTTGCGGTATGTGAGCGCCCGGCAGGAGGGTAAGGTCTGGCCTATCCGCAGCGGCGAAGCGGGTGCGAAAGCAAGCACCTGCCTCGCCGACAGCGGCCTCATACGGCGCGCCGATAGGTGCAAACCATGATGCGCAATCCTGCCACCGGTGCCGTGGCAATCCATATAATCGGGAACCGCCGGGGGGGCGCACCGCCCTTGTCATGGCAAACGCCGGCCGCAGAGCCAGGCGTGGATAACGGAGACAAGAGGTATGTTGATGGAGGCAAGCCACAGCCAGGAAGCGGCGCTTTGCTACGCGCCGGTGGCGCTCTCGCTGGCGGATCTCAGCACGCTGCTTGGCAAGATCTACCAGGGGGCCATGGAGCAGGTGCCATGGAGCAAGGCGCTGGAACTCATCCGCACCCACCTGCATGCGAACTACGTCACGCTGATCCTGCGCTCGCCGGCAAGCGACCGGGCGGGCCTGATGG
>NZ_JBFTLX010000138.1:0-18015 GCF_056396665.1 Cupriavidus sp. 05T313
CTTCTTCATCGTGCGACGATTCTCGGACTTCGCCTCATTCCATCTCACGCTACGCCGGAGTTGCTCTGCGCCTCCGGCAACCCGCGACGATTGCCGACGTCTCACCTCGAATAGCTCGCGACGCCGCTCCTCAAATAGCCCGGGACGTAACACCCAGGTCAGCATGGACGATGTCAGCTTGATCGCACCCTCGCTGGCGGCCGCAGAGGCCTCTGCGGCGCAGTTGGGGGCCTTGCCTGAGGTGGCTCGCGTGGTCACACTGCAGAGTTTCATACCAACCGATCAGCCGGCCAAGCTGAAGCTCATAGCCGATGCCCCTTCGAGCCTGACGCCGGTGCTGACCCAAAGCGCAGCCAGTCCGGCCAGCGACGTGTTGCGCGTCAATGCGCTTAAGAGCCTGGCTAGGCTGCTGCCGCTTGCATCCGAAGACCATCCCGGCCCAGGCGCGGCAGAAAGTGTCCGATTGGCCAAGGCGCTGCGCCAGCTCGCGGCTGCCGATGCTACTACCCGCGATCGCGCGGAACAAGCACTGGCCCTGCCACTGCGCTTGGCGCTGGCCGACCTGCAGCGCGCCTTGCAGGCGCAGCCGATCGATCGGCAGATCGCTGCCACACGACCTGGTGCGCGACTGGATCACGCCGGATGGCCGTGCCCTTGTCACTTTGAGTCCGCGTCTGCCATGCGCGGACAGTCCCGCACGCGCGGCTGCGCTAGACCATTTCATCGACACCATTCTGCGCGTCGAGCCTACGGCAGCAGGAGGGCCGATTTCGGTGCGGGGCTCGGCCGATACTATCCTCGGCGCCTTCGCCCAGGCCGGGGCCTGGGCTTTGCTCTCGATCACGGTGCTGCTTTGGATCACACTGCGTCGCCTTACTGACGTGCTGCTGACGCTGGTGCCGCTGCTGGTTTCCGCCACGGTAGCCTTGGAGTTGTGCGTGGTGTTCGGCATCGCACTGAATTTCGCCAATATCATCGCATTGCCTTTGTTGCTTGGTATCGGTGTGGCCTTCAAAATCTACTATGTGATTGCGTGGCGCGCCGGCAAAACACGCCTGCTGCAATCGAACCTGACACTTGCGGTTCTGCTCAGCGCGGCCACTACTGCTACCGCCTTCGGCAGCCTGTGGCTGTCGCACCATAGCGGCACCGCCAGTATGGGAAAGCTGCTGACGCTGTCGTTGATGTGCACATTGGTCGGCGCGGTGTTCTTCCAGCCGATCCTGATGGGCAAAGCCACGCCGCACCAGCATCAGTCGGCAGACTGCCCACGCAATAATGCCGAAATAGGTGTGCCGATCTCTACGCGCGGGTAGCGGATATGTCCCTACCCGAAGTAGTCTGCGATACCACGAGGTGAATGTGCTCCACGTTGGGCGGCAGGCCATGCAAGGTGCTGACCACGGAAGCGATTTCTTCAGGTCCTTGCTCGTGGCCATCCTCAGAACGCACCCGACCGCCTGCAGGCCGAACGGCATGCCGACGTGGTCGACGCCGCAGGGCGCGAGGCTACGGGCATACTGCTTCTGGCATCCAGCGTCACCTCGCCGCCCATTCACGCCGGCATCGCGGAGACGTCGGCCGCATGGCGCCTGGCCGGTGACGCCCGCCCGGCGCGGCGAAATCCATGTACCCTGCGACGGTGGCGCGCGTCAGCCTCCGCGTGACGGCTGGTTGGCCGTTCCCGGCCGGCTCGCATGCCGGTCCTTGCACATACCCCTTCCCGGAGATTGCGACATGGCCATCCAGCTCAACCACACCATCGTCTTTTCTCGTGACAAGAAGGTGTCCGCCGACTTCCTCTGCGAGATCCTCGGACGTCCCGCAGCCGTGCCCTTCGGGCCGTTTCTCGCCGTACGGCTGGACAATGATGTCACCCTGGACTTCATGGACGCGGAAGGCGATGTTGCCCTGCAGCACTAGGCCTTTCTGATCAGCGACGGTGAATTCGAGCAAAGCCTCGCCCGAATCCGCGCGCGCAACCTGATGTGCTGGTCAGACCCATACCGCCGCCGCCCCGGCGAGGTCAGCACGGACGGTGGCTGCCGCAGAATCTATTTCGAGGATCCGAGCAAGCACTTTCTGGAAATCTTCACGAAGGGATAAGACGCATGCGCATCCAGAAGAAGAGGCGAGACGACTGCCACAAGCGAGCGGCCATTACAGGGTTCTCCTGCACAACCCAGATGACGGGTGCCGGCCCTGAGCGGCGGGCATCCGCAGAATTTGCTCCGCTCGACTCTGTCCGCCAGCGAACAGGGCCCGTGCACTTTGCACCCCACGCAACAGCTAGCTATGGCGCCATGCTCAGGCCGCGATCCCGCGGACGCTTTACTGATCCATTAACAATCAGCCCCGCCGCATCGGCACGCCTCCGCTAGCGCACTCGCCCGCCAAACGCAAACGCAAAACCGAGTAAGTATTTACGCAAAAATTCGTGGGAAGGCTGCGGGGCTGCATGCTGCAATACGTGCATGGTTCACTTAACACATTCCCCTTCGCGGAATGACGGCCATGCTGACTCGCCACCCACTGCTGCCGCCCACGCCGACACCCATGGCAACGCAGGAGCCTCGCCGTCGCCGCTGGAGATTCGCGGTCTCAACGTGCAGTTCCCGAGCAGGACAGTGTTCTATACGTGGGTCAACATTCGATGCAAATTACCGCGTTCCCTGGGTAAGAATTCGGTGCAAATCAACAGCGGAGAGGCATAAAAAGCCGGCGCGTGGCCGGCCTTTTCTCAAATGCGAGATTATTTGCCGGCTTCG
Source organism: Cupriavidus sp. 05T313 (assembly GCF_056396665.1). Taxonomy (NCBI): domain Bacteria; kingdom Pseudomonadati; phylum Pseudomonadota; class Betaproteobacteria; order Burkholderiales; family Burkholderiaceae; genus Cupriavidus; species Cupriavidus sp. 05T313. Next base: position 2,769 of record NZ_JBFTLX010000138.1, read on the forward strand.
GCCTCGCACTTCTTCATGAATGACGTCTTTGCAGCACCGGCGAGTGGCTTACCGTCCTTCCCAACGGCCTTGGCTTCACAGGAGGCTGACGCGTCGCCTTTGTTGCCACTTTCGCACTTCTTGATAGAGGAAGCTTTCGCGGCCCCAGCTAGCGGCTTGCCATTTTTGTCAACCGCCTTCGCTTCGCAGTTCGAAGAAGCCGCTGGAGCGGCGGCGGACGTTGCAGGCTTGGTGGCTGCCCCAGGCGCGGCAGTTTGAGCGTAAGCAAAACCTACCGAAAAGAGCGCTGCAATGGCTACCGCACAGAATCTTTTCATCACGATACCCCTCCTCAGAATTTATAAGGCAATTTGCCTAGCTCTCATAAACGTTTGGGCCGCGTCATCGTTGACGTCGCTCTCCCTCATATGAATGCATTACCCACCGAAAGACAGTATCGCTTGGTCCCAGGATTTTGTATCTATTTCTGTCCGCAGGGAGTCGGCCCGCCTCGAAATCTCGCCGCTGTCTGCCAGCCACCGCTCGACCCATGTGCCGCATGAGAAACTTCAGAAGACGACAAGCCACGACTATAAGGTCATGTGTAGTCGACTGGAGGGGCATCGCCGGCTCACCGCTGCCCTCGCGTTTGTCGAGCAATAGTGCACGGGGTCGATGAAGACTTCGTGAGGAAGGGTGAAATTACGTCACTCTTTCCGCATCGCACGTGTAGTCGTGCCAACGAAGCACCTCGTAGCGAAGCTCTCATCGCAACAATATGTGAGGCATACTAGCCAGTTCAAGCTGGAGATTTTCCATGAACGCACTCGTCCAAGCGTTGGAGGGCCGCAGCGACAAGCTGCTGGCGGAACTTGAAACAATCTACAAGGACCTTCATCAGCACCCTGAGTTGTCAATGCAGGAGGTCCGAACCGCAAAGGTCGCGGCAGACTTTATTGAGGCGTTGGGCTACGAAGTGACGCGGGCAGTAGGAATCACAGGTGTCGTTGGGGTATTGCGCAATGGTGAGGGCCCCACGGTGATGCTCCGCGCAGATATGGACGCGCTGCCCATGGCCGAAAACACCGGCTTGCCTTACGCCAGTACGGTCAAGAGCAAAGATGAAGACGGCGTCGAAGTCGACGTGGCCCATTCTTGCGGGCATGATATGCACGTGACTTGGCTGATGGGAGTTTCGCGCGTCCTTGCCGAGCACCGCAATGCCTGGAAGGGCACAGTCATGGTGGTATTTCAACCTGGAGAAGAGGTAGGACGCGGTGCCCGCAGCATGGTTGACGACTGGGGCGCTGAACGCTTCCCCAAGCCAGACATTATTTTGGGCCAGCACGTCATGGTGGGGCCTAGCAGCACGGTCAGCTACCGCCAGGGGGTCATTCTGTCGGCGGGAGATAGCCTGAAAATCAAGCTGTACGGACGCGGCTCGCATGGCTCGCAGCCGCAGACTTCCATTGACCCGGTCATTATGGCTGCTTCCACGACGCTGCGCCTGCAGACCATCGTCTCGCGTGAAATTTCGCCGATGGATAACGCAGTGCTGACCATTGGTTCGCTGCAGGCAGGTACCAAAGAAAACATCATCCCCGACGAGGCCACCATCAAGCTGAATATGCGCACCTTCGACGAAGACGTGCGCGAGTACATGCTGGCGTCCATCAAGCGAATCTGCTGCGCGGAGTGCGATGCGTCCAACGCCGAGCGACCGCCGGAGTTCACCACGCTCAGCCAATACCCCCTAACCGAGAACGATGCCACTGCCACGCGTCAGGTGGCCGATGCTTTCCAGGCCCAGTTTGGCGACAAGGCCTACGAAGCAGCACCCGCCTCGGCCAGTGAAGATTTCAGCGTCTTCGGTCGAACCTGGAATGTGCCCTACGTCTTCTGGTTCATCGGAGGGACCGACCCTGACGTCTATGCACAAGCCAAAGCAGCGAAGCAGATGAATAAGATACCGAGCAATCATTCCCCAAAGTTTGCACCGGTCATTAATCCGACGCTGGAAACTGGCCTGCACGCAATGCTCACCGCCACCTCGGCCTGGCTCTGCACTCCTTCACAGGCATGATGGAACATAACCTGTTCGTATTGGTTGACCTGCTGGGTACCTTCGCATTCGCGGTCAGCGGCGCTCTCGCCGCCGAGCAGAGACGGCTTGACCTGTTTGGCGTGCTGGCCATCAGCCATCTGACCGCTTGTGGCGGTGGAGTGATTCGCGACCTGTGCCTTGGTGCTCTACCGCCGGTCGGCATTTCGGATTGGCGATACCTCGCCACATCGGCGCTCGCGTCAGCGATTGCAATTTGGGCACGCCCAATTATTGACCATCTCAAGCATCCTATCGTTTTTTTTGATTCGCTTGGGCTAGGCTTCTTCGCCGTCATTGGCGCGCACAAGGCGCTCCAGTTCGGCCATGGTGTCGAGGTTGCCATCATTCTCGGTATGYTGACCGCTGTTGGTGGCGGCGTGGCGAGAGATGTGGTGCTCAACCGCGTGCCCATTATCCTCGATAAGGAAATCTACGCCGTTGCAGCGCTGGTCGGGGCAGCCATCCAGGTGCTTGGACAACTCATGGAGTGGAGGCTCGCGGTCACTCCCTGGTTCGGAGCCTTTATTTGTTTCGCCATCCGCGCCCTCGCGCTGCGCTACTCCTGGAGTCTWCCAATGGTCAGGAGAAGTGATGCCGCGCAATGAATGTGCAGCCCATTATTCAGCTTGCGTGTAGCGAGAAGCTGCCCTTCGATTCGCCATTTTCCGTTGCGACTGCTCAAAAGACTGGCCTGTCAGATGCAAGCAAAGCCACGACCATCTGGAACAAGCCGGAGCTGCGTGAACAGCTTCTGACCGGAGTGCGGTGCACCGCTAACGCAGTAGCCGACATGTCTGGCACTCCCAAGCCCGAGGGTACTTGGAAATCTAGTGAAAATGAGGGATGAAGTACAGCGAGTGTTGCGGTCCGCGTCCGTTAGCCGGTGAAGGCCCGACCTATGTCGAGGACTGGTTCGGCAGCTGAGACACTATTGCTTAACCGAAGTGTCGTGCGCCAGGCCAGCGATTAGGTTCTCGATAACAGGTGCCAGTTGGGACGCGGAGAACCCGGCCTTGGCAACCGCGCGTAGCCCTGCAATTGTGGCCACAACCGCGAGCGCACTCTCAGCCGGCTCAATATCCGATTTAAACGTACCGGAAAGTTGCCCCGAAATCACGAGCAATTCAAACGGATTCAGGATTGATTGAAGGCCAGAGCGAACCAACTGTTGTACTCGGGCGTTATGCAAGCCTAGCTCCGAGGACGCATTCATTAGGAGACATCCACCGGCTCCATCATCGTCTTGCGCAATACTGAGCAGCAGCTCGCGAAGCTGCGTAAGCGGCCGGTCGGAATCAGCTGCCTTCCGGATAACTGAGACGCTTGTGTCGGTGGATGTAATGATGGAGTCGACGGCACGCATCAGTGCTTGGTCTCTGTCGGACTCTATTGGTTGTGCTGGCATTTTCCGCTCACCTTATATTCTGGACCAACCATATAAAATTTGATTTTTTTCGCGATGATGCTTGACTGGGCAATGCGACAGCGCGAAAAAAGGCCGAGGGCGGCGCCGCATTCAGTCGGCTGACAAGGCAACGGAAGTTCTCCTCGCCCTTGTCAACGCAGGAAAGGCGACGCCCTTGCGTGACCTGGCGCGCGCCATCGGCATGCCAAATAGTCTCGCGCACCGCTATCTGGCGAGTCTGATGGCGAGCGGCCTGGCGGTTCAGAATGAAATCACCGGTCTTTATGACCTGGGACCTACCGCGGTTCGCATAGGCGCTTCGGCGCTGGCGCGTGTCGATCATCTGCGCCTTGCAAGCGAAGCCATGCCGCAACTGGTAGCCAGTACGGGACTTCCTGCACTGCTCAGCGTCCTGGGGGATCGCGGCCCGACCATCGTTCGTTGGGAGCGCAGTTTTGTTCCGTTTATCACCACGCTGTCGGTTGGCTCGACATTCCAGTTGACCAATTCTGCGACCGGACGAGTATTGCTGGCATTCACACCTGAGCAGGTCAGGAATGATCTGATCGAGCTGGCTGTCTCCCGTAATCTCGAGCAGCCGCCAGCGAAATTGCTCGAGCATCTTGAGAAGATCCGCAAGCGAGGATACGACGAAGCCGAATCGGTCCTGATTCCAGGCCTGTCAGCAATCAGTGCCCCGATACTGGATGTTCAGAACGAGGCGGCTGCCTGTCTGACGTTGATCGGCGCAAGCCCTGATGTGCAGCGTATCAAAGCCAAGGCTATCTCGTGTCTGGTAGAGACAAGTACACGTATCTCGCAAGTTTGTGGGAGCAACTTGTCGTTCGCTTGATAGTTTCAGCCATGGCAGCCTAACCACGAATATCGCATGGACACCTCGGTATCGCGCAATAGGCGATGCCGCTTCCGGCTTGCCTTAACAGGCTGCTGAAATACGTCCCGCGCAACGCGCGGGTTTCCCCGCTCGCGCGACGACGACTCTGTTTTTTCCACATTCTGAAACTCAGGCGTAACTTCGTCGGCTTTTCGACCGCCTGACGCCTGTTTCCCGCCCGCTTTTGTCCYTTTATCGCTGCTGCAGGCGGATTTGTCCYAGCGATCGCATGCGCACGAGGTTGTAAGCGGCCATCGTCAACACAAACATCTGGTCRACTCTCCTCAATCCGCGCACCATCACCTGACGCATGCCACCCACCGTCTTGGCCCAGCCGAAGCCTTGCTCGATCAGCTTTCGCTTTTGCTGAGAGATCGCATAGCCTGCGCTGGCGGCAATCGGATTGGGCACTGCAGAGCGTCGCCCGTTGGTATTTTGCGCCACATGCGGCATGACCCTCGTCCTCAGGCACGCTTCGACGAACTCCGCTGCGTCATAGCCCTTGTCTGCACCGAGCGTGAGCACCGTGCCTGGATCCTCAACGGCCTGCCGAGCATCGTTGATCATGACCTTGGCGGCCTCACGGTCACTATTTCCGCTGACGATGCCCACCAATTACTAATGTGGGTACGAGAAACCTATTTCACTCGGAAATGTTCGACGCTCTGCCCTGCATTCACCGCCCTCTGCAGCCAATCTGGCAGTTCGCCATTACCGTCCCAAACGCGACCATCCGCACTCCGGTAGCGCACCTCCCGCAGTTTGGTAGCATCCTCAAAACACCCAGCACGAATAAGGTCGTCGAAGGAAATGCTGTTTCGGACCATCTGCATTCGGACCCACAAGATCGCGGCTTGCTTGTCCGCTGACTCTCTGCTGCCAGACACAAATAGACGGCCCGCCCCCAGCGGCTCCGAGTTTGTGCCCCGACTTGAACGCCGGACTGTCTCGTTAGGTACTGATTGTATTGCTCTCATGAAATCAAATGACAGCGGATTCTGTCCGCAAGAGAATACTGGTAAGAGTTGTCGCCTGCGGTCCAGAGGAAATTCAAGACAATAGGCCGTACGCAATATGAGGAAAACTTCCAACCGCGAAGCTGTCTTTAAAACTAAAGCTCGCGCTAATGACCACCACGCCCGTCCCGCTGCATAGCCTTGAGAAGAACATGGCCATTAATTGTGATCAGAGCACGATGGCGTCCCGGTGAGACACGCTCCCGGGTTGCAAGTTCCCGTTCGAGCAAGGCATTAAAATCGGCGGGATCAAGTTCGACTGTGTCAATAGCGTTCTTCACCAGCATCAGCGTCGCGAGTTCGTGAGGACTCAGCATCAGTGTCTCCTAGATAAGGGCACTACGTTTGCTGTAACTTGCTTTCTTCAGTGATGACACACACGATGCTGTTACCGGCATGCGGCACTGCAGCGAAGGACTCATTTGGCGGCTATCGCGCCAGACCAGCAGGTTATCACGCCAGCCCTCTTCCGGCGGAAATTAAAGGCATCCGGTATTTCCCTGACTGCACCCTCTGTGACTCGCCACAGTTGAGAACTGCCGGCGTGAGCGGGTCTGGCCACGAAGACTCGATAATAGTTGTTCGCATTTTGAACAAAAGTTCAGGGGGACCATGGCCGGCGGATGCCAGGCGGGGACGCATTGAGTCTTGGGTACCATATGACCACGGCTTGTTATCTCACTCGCGTGGCCCCGAGTGGGGAAGCGGGGCCAGGTACTCGCCAGCACTTCGGCGCACCGGTTGCGCCATACGGCGGGGTCGCGTATGACCGACCAGCAGGTTGACCTGCGCTTTGTGCGCGACAACTTCGGGCATGCCTCCGTCTTCACCACCAACCTCTGCCTACACCGAAGACGATGCGCGGTACGAGGCCATACAGGAACGGCATCGGATCGGGTGGACCTAGACACCGTGCGCCGCTGCGCAGGACCAGACCGATGCCCCGGTCTCGCTCTGGTTCTTTCGTCCGCTCCCCCTTGTACTCAGTCTTCGCAGGCTGTCGCGAAAATACGCCCTCCTCGCAACTTTTGGAGGATTCGCCCGACTGGATTGGCTGCCTCTAGCCCCTTGTCCTTGTTACGAGATGATGAAATTGCTTTCGGTCCGCGGACTACCTGTGGTCATCAGTGTCCTAGTGTTTACCCGATTGTCTTATCAAATGTATGCATCAATAATCCTGCCCTCAGCCCGCACCAAATTGGCGCATCGACGCTCTAGGGCCATGTTGAAGAGCAACAAGATAAGAGGTTCCACATGTTTCGATTCGAGTATGGGACGACCAATGTCTACGCGCTGCTTGGCTTCGCGGACGCCGAGGAAATTCCGTTAAAAGCGGAAATCGTGAAGGAGATGACGGTATGTATGAGAGCCGCAGGCATTACCTTGTCCGACGCCGCAGCCATGCTCGAGACGCTTCAGTCGGATCTCGCCCTGGTTCTCTGCGGTAAGTTTCAAGACATTCGCGCGGATGAGTTGCGCGGTTGGCTCGCGCGCCTTACCTCCAGGTTGTGGTGAGCCCACCCCAAAAGAGAGTTGTCCGGCTAAGCCGGTATCTAGCCATTCGGTGCACCAAACAATAATACGAAACGGAAAAATATCCGCGCCAGCCTAGCGCGGCAGCGCTATTTGCTAGTGCCATGTGCATACGTGGTGGTGGTAGTCGAAAGCCGAACACAGAATCGGCACGATCGGAAGATAGGGGTCATACAAACTTTGACGGAGACAAGCAGGATGACGAAACGAATTGCATTGGTGACTGGCGGTATGGGCGGTTTGGGGGAGGCTCTCAGCCTCAGGCTGCACGACGCCGGCTACGACGTGGTCGTGACTCACACGCCAGGGAACCCGAATGTGCACAACTGGCTAGCCACCATGGAAGCTGCCGGCCGCAATTTCCGCGCGTACGCGCTAGACGTGGCGGACTACGATGCCTGCCAGGCAACGATGGCAAAGATTCTTGCCGAGGTCGGCCAGGTCGACATCCTGGTTAATAACGCCGGCATTACCCGCGACATGGCCTTCAAGAAGATGGACAAGGTCAATTGGGACGCCGTGATTCGCACCAACCTGGATTCGGTGTTCAACGTGACCAAGCCTCTGTGTGAAGGCATGGTGGAGCGGGGATGGGGGCGCATCATCAATATCTCGTCCATCAATGGTTCGAAGGGTGCATTCGGACAAACCAACTATGCGGCCGCGAAGGCGGGCATGCATGGGTTCACAAAGTCGCTCGCGCTAGAGGTGGCTCGCAAGGGGGTGACGGTCAACACGATCTCTCCGGGTTACTTGGCGACCAAGATGGTCACCGGCGTGCCGCAGGAGATCATGGATACAAAGATCCTGCCTCAGATTCCGATGGGGCGCCTTGGCAAGCCGGAGGAAGTGGCAGCCCTCGTTGCCTATCTGTGCTCCGAGGACGCGGGCTACATTACCGGATCCAATATTGCGATCAACGGCGGGCAGCACATGCAATGATCGACGGGGACGGAACATGGTTCGTTAGCGACACCGTGCCCCCTTCTGCGACTCCCTATTGCGGGAGCGCGTAGAGAACTACCTCACACGCGATTCACCATCAGTCCCCCGACCTTTTTAGGTGGAGACGACTGAGCGTCCCAACGCGTGTCGGTAGAGCAATTAATCATTCACCATCGGAGACCAGCGTGATCCTTACTCAGGAACAAATTTTGGCGGTGCATCAATCCAATCTCGAATCCCGGTATAGACTGACATCCAAGGCGATCGAAGGCTTTGAGAAGTTCCTTGAGTTGAATATGCGGGTCGCGAAGACGGCTCTGACGGAAAATCTGGACGGCGCCAAGCGCGCGCTCTCTGCCAAAGAGCCGCGGGATCTGCTTGAGGTCCACGCGTCGCTGGTACAGCCGGCCGGCGAGAAGGCTATGGCTTACGCCCGCCACCTCTATGAGATCACATCGGAAACCCAGAAAGAGCTCGCCAAAGTGGCAATCGCTATGCTGACTGAGGGCTCACAGAAGCTGCGAGAGACTGTCGACAACTTCGCCAAGAATGCGCCGGCCGGCACGGAATCGGCCATGGCGATCGTGATGTCGGCTATTATTGCCGCCGACAATGCCTACGAGTCTTTGGAGAAGGCCGCGGCGCAAGCCGTGGAAATTGCTGAATCCAATACCCAGGCCGCCGCAACCGTGGCAACGAATGCCGCAGAGCAAGTCTGCGTGACGGATCGTGCCGCCTCGAAGAAGACTTCGACTTCCGCCTGATCCTGTTGCTGCGATCCTCTGAGGCCCAGCCTGCCTCGGTCGGGCCGACTTCTTCTTGCCGGGCGCGTGAAACCGGCGCAGCAGTGGGGGGGCTATGAGCCTTGACAGTCGGCAGGTGACGCCGATCACGCCGTCTGGCCAGCCGCGCCAAGGCCGGCAATGGGAAGCGGCTCGCCACCGGCTTATCCGATGCGTCAGCGCACGGCCCTCCCCGATTCATAGTTGAACTCGAAGAGGCAGCTCATGCATGCAGTTGAAGGGACGAATGCCCCGTGTGTGGCTACATTTCATCGACTTGCGCCACTGCTGCCCCAAGGATGCCGTGCCGGGCGAGCGCCGCGCTGACGAATCCGCTATCGATCATGTCCTTGACGAAGGCCGCGAGCTATTCAAATGCGATCGGACCAACACGATCAGGTAGGCCCATCGCCTGCCGGATGACCATGAACCGTCCAGGCAGCAAGCGCAGGCCGGCCACGCGTCCCGCATCCGCCTCGAGTTTCTGCCTTACGCCCGCAGCCACCTCCGCTCCTTCCGCGATAAAGGTGTCCACGACAGCGGTCGAGGTCGAGGTCGGCGCGCGGACGACCTCTTGCATGCTGCAGTTAGCGAATCAGGAACAGATCATAGGCACTCCCTTTGCCAACCACGACGTGATGCTCAACCTGGTCAACCTGGCCGTTTTCCATGAGCAGGGAATCCTCACGCACCAGATAGCTGCCTTCGATCAGCACATAAGGCATCGATAAATGGATCCCTTGGCCGCGCAGCGGGTCGATGGCAAAGAAGCCGAAGTCGGCCCATTCCGAGCGCACCGCCTCTACCAACTTGCCGGCCGCATCGAACACCACCAGTTCGAGCGGCAGCCCGAGCCGCTGCGCGAGCTCCGTGGCCAGGTCCACGGAGACGCCGTTCGGAGCGCCGCCGCCGGGATCGCGCATAGCAAGGATGCCCCGAATAGCGGCCGGATGCCCGTTCCTCGGCCATAGCAAAATTTTTGCGGATAACGGAGCAACGGCTGCGACAATCGTCGGCGTCCGAGTTTAGTCAGCAAGTGCAAACAGAGCCTTGCTCGTAGCGAGCAACGCATCGTCTCAATATCGCATGGCGCCAAGCTTGCGCGATCCCGGGTGCAGGCTTCAGTCAAGCGATCCGGATCGAGAAAACGGTCCGTCCTCTACTGTCGGCCGGCGTGGATTGCGATGCGGCGTCCGCCAGCGACGACATCAGAAGCTCCAGAAGAGAAAGTGTCGATGCCGTCGCTCATGGACCGCGCGAGGAGGCCGGGTCTCGGGGCCGAGCTGCGCATCTGGATCGATAACTCTCGCGCGCAGCGCCATGTCGTAGAACGCGCCCACCATCGGCAGGGCGCTGTGCGCGCCCTCGCCCCAATAGTTGCCGAGCGTCACACGTCCATCGTCAAAACCCACCCATGCGCCCGCGACCAGTTGCGGATGCATCAGGATGAACCAGCTATCCGTGTTTTCCTGCGTCGTTCCCGTCTTGCCGGCCACGTCGGCGCGAATCCCGAAGCGCGTCCGGATGCCCGCGCCGGTGCCCCGGCTAACGACGTCGCGCATCACGTCGACGAGCGTTTGCGCTGCGTTGGCGGGCAGCGCCTGTTCCGGCGATGCGCTCGCGAATTCGGCGAGCACCTTGCGGTCGTGATCCTCGATGCGCGTGACCATGCGCGGTTCGATATAGGCGCCACGGTTCGCGATCGTACTGTACGCCGATACCATTTCCTTGAGCGTGACGGGGCTCGTGCCGAGCGCAAGCGAAGGCACCGCTTCGAGCGGACTCACTCGCACACCCATCGCGTGCGCGAGCCGTGCGACCTTCTCGGGGCGTTCCTTTTGCATGAGCTGAGCGGTGACGCGGTTGCGCGAATACACTAGCGCGTCGCGCAGCGTCATCGGTCGTCCGGTGGGCGGCTCCGCGTCGGTAGGCCGCCAGATCGCATGCCCTGTCAGCGGAATGGCGACGTTCCGGTCTACTATCGTATCGCTTGGCCGCGCGCCATCCGCGAAGGCCGCGCCGTAGACGAACGGTTTGAACGTCGAACCCGGCTGACGTCGGGCCTGCTGCACGTGATCGAAAGGTTCGTCCCTGAAGTTGCGGCTGCCAACCCATGCCTTGATATCCCCGTTGCGTGGATCGATCGCGACAAAACCCGCTTGGATTTGCGTCTTGCTCTGGCAGAGCGCACGGACGAACGTGGGGTTCGTAGCGAGCTTCCTGAGAGTGACCTGATCCGATTGACCAGCATCGCGTGCAGCGCGATAGTCGGGCGTCTGCCGGATGAATGTCTGGAACAGGTCATTGCCCGGCCAGCAACCCGTGCGTTCGTTCCATGCGCCGTTCGCGATCCATTGCAACTGGTTCGCCTGCCAGTCCATCGCCTGCGTCGCCATTGCCTGCAGCCGCGAATCGATGGTCGTGCGCACGACCAGCCCGTCGGCATAGATGTTGTAGCCGTTGCGATCGGCCCATGCGATCAGCCACTTGCGCAATTGCGCCGAAAAATGCGGCGCGGCGCCGGGTGGCGCGGTCTGCAACTCGAAATTGACGTTGAGCGGCTGTCGCTTCAGCCAGGTGTAGGAATCGGGCTTGAGCTTCCCGTACTTGTTCATCTGCCCGAGCACTGTGTTTCGTCGCTGCAACGCGCGCTCGGGATTGAGCACAGGATTGTAGGCGCTGTTGGCCTTCAGCATGCCGACGAGCGTCGCGCTTTCAAGTATGTCTAGCTGATCGGCAGATTTGCCGAAGTAGGTGCGTGCGGCCATTTCCACGCCGTAGGCGTTGTACAGAAACGGCACCGTGTTCAGGTACGTCTCGAGGATCTGATCCTTGCTGTACACGGCTTCGATTTTGAACGCCGTAATCGCTTCCCTTAGCTTGCGCGTGAGGGTCGGCGCGCGGCCGATTTCGTCGGGATACAGGTTGCGCGCGAGCTGCTGAGTGATCGTCGAGCCACCTTGCCGGTCGCCGGAGACCGTATGCAGCGCGGCCGACGCGATGCGCTTCCAGTCGATGCCGTGATGCTCATAGAAGCGGCGGTCTTCGGTCGCGATCAATGCATCCACCATGTATGGCGAGATCTGCCTGAGCGACACCCATGCACGATTGAGCGGTTTGAACTCATCGAGCAGTTTGCCATCGGCCGACACGATCAACGCTGGCCGATCAACGCGAGCTTTGCGGATGTCGCCGATGCCCGGCGTAAGCGGCACGAGCGCAAGCACGTACAGCAGGCAGAGTGCCGGCAATGCGACGAGTGTCAGCGCGATGCCGCGTCGCGTCGGGTGGCGAAGGCGGCTCAGCGCGCCGTTGAAAACGAGTCGGGTCATCGTGCTACCGGCGGCGGCCAGCGGTTGGACGCGGGCGAGCCACCGTGCGCAATGCTCACAAAACAACGATGCATATCGGCGATTCACGGTGGCGGGGCGCTTGCGGAAAGAGCGGGATCGTACCAAAGCGGAAGGACGCTTCTGTTGTCAAAGCAGGGCTGCGGCGCACGGCATTTACAGAAAATTGCATTTGTTTCGTATGGGCAACGTTCGCTATGGCCGATGAAGAGACGATCACCAACCCCGCCTTGTATGGCCGCTCATGAGCACCCACCCGACTTTTCTGAGGCAGAGTCCGGATGCCCGCTCGTCGGGCTTCACGAGCATCCCGCGGGAAGAGCAGCCCAAACCGAAGCGACTTACGACTTGATTTCAATGCCGGGTCAGCAATACTGCTGACCCGGACTATGCTTCCGCACTAGAGCAATTGCTGCGTGCCCGCGACGGGCCACAACCAGTTCCGCTTGGCCACCCCTGTAGGGCGCAATCGGTGACGCCGTCCATCCTATCCTCTGTGCTGCAGGCTTCAATCTCCATTGGCTACTCCGGGCCATTGCTCGCCTGGGCATCCACAGGTCATTTTTTTGTCTTGACTCTGCTCACAGGCATGGCTCGATCCGCCAGGGATGCAGCCAGTCGACTTGGTCCGCGTGCCGCAGTCAATTGATGGGGCGGCTAGAATCATCCAACTTTCAGCCACGCTGAGCTCTCGGACTGAATTTTTCAGGTCCGACGAGGCAGGTATGACCGCCAACAACTCATCCAAGGCAATCATGGCTGCAGTCAAGAATGTGTCGGATCCGGGCCAACGCAAGGAGCCCGTAGGGCGACTGAAGAGGCGCCCGGTTCGGCGACGCTAGAGTCAGCCTCCGGCACCGATTCAGAGGTCGTTTCCCGCGCTCGACGCAGGCAATTTTCCAACGCCGACAAGCGTCGCATACGGAAGCGGCTGACCGCTGCACCAAGCCCGGAGAGATCGGCGCGCTGATGCGCCGTGAAGGCGTGTACTCGTCGTCCTTGAGCACATGGCGGCGCCAGCGCGAGGCTGCCGAACTGGCTGCCCTTGCCCCACAAAAGCGAGGACCCAAATTCGACGAGAATCGGGCCGAGGCGCGACACATCGCGCAGCTCGTCATTGTCAATGCGGATTTGGATTTCCCCCGCTAGGATCAGCTCCATGGCTCCAAAAGGATGGGCGTGCTCTTCCGGTGCGCCGGGTTCGCGCGTCACTGTGACAAGGTCGGAAGTGTCCTCTTGGGCAAGAGCCCTGGCAAATGCTTCGCGTTGCATGCTAATGCCCCCGATCGACAGCGCTTAACGCTACTTCGCTTGCCATTCGGTGCGTGCCAGCTTCCGTGAATACTACCCCCTGTTGGTCAGCGCTGTGCTGCGCGCACGAAGTCTTCGAGGGTGATTGCCTGCGGTCACGCACGGTCGCTCAAATATCACGCGGCGACGAACCGGACCGGCCGAGAAACCGTTGGTCGAGTGAGCCAAGCAGGCGGCAGTCCCCCGCCATTACGGCCGCTGATCCGCGCTCTCGCACGGACGCCAGAACGTCGGCTCAAGCCTGACCGGACACTCGGCGGGCAGAGCCCGGCGCCCGCTCATGGGCCGATCCGGCATGCGTGTCCTGCAAGCCGTCAAGCGCCTGCCGGTTGAAAATCAGCCCAGAGCGCCAACGGTGATGCCAACTCTATCAATTTGGTCAAAGAGCCGCCCTGTGCGTAGCCTTCGCAGGCAACGTGTTGAGCCGCGTCCCGGTACCAGCAAGGCATGGTCAGCCACATCAGGAGCCATCAACGCAGTCGTAACAGAGATGGTCCCGCTTTGAAGCCGTTAAATGGCCTGGGATGCCGCCCTGCATCGGAGTATCGTCTCGGTATCAAAGAGACGGAGAGCCGACATGCGATGCACGATCGTTCTGGAGTTCGATGATGGCAGTGGCACGGTGGCAAAACGGGTTGAGGTGATGCAGTTTCACCGCGTCGACCACAGCCAAGCCTCCGGCGACGTCGTTTGTCTCTGCGGAAGGTACGTCGCTAGTCAATTGCGTCCAGCAAGAGTTCGTCGTAGAACAGCTCGATCGCTACTGCGCGGCGCAGCGAACTTGTGAGGTCTGCGGCGCGCTCCGTCGCATGCACGACGGRCATTSCKCCGAACTGAAGACCACGCTSGGMAAGGTCTTCTACTGCCGCGAYCGATGGAAAGYATGYAAKTGTGGTRCWGACRGATCSAGGTAYGTGTCGCCGCTTAAGAATTACSTTAAGGAAGCRAGCACAGGCGAGCTGCGATGGCTGCATGCYGAACTCGGCGCCACWATGCCCTACCGGCAGGSCAAGCAGGYCATGGACCTCTTGKTGCCAACTTCCGGACGCGACAGTCACGTGACYATCCGCAATCACACAATGGCCGTGGGCAAATCCCTCCAACACGCACAGCCCGTGCGGCGGTGGTGCGAGGAGATAAMGCCAATCGCYGAGCTGGGCGTTGATGTCGGCTATGTGAGGCAGGCGCGAAGCAATGGCAAGGGAGCCGGCAAGGACAATCGCGCGGGGGCAAGCCGAAGCTCATCGTCGATAGCGGTCGTCGTTGCGGCATTAGGCCAGACTGGCAGACAACCACGGGTCTGGGCTTCCGCCACGCCGCGCACCAAGCGATTGCAGGAAGAAATGACCAAATTCCTGGAGGACAGTGGATACGATGATCCCAATGACGTCTGTGTCGTGACCGATGGCGCCCTGGATCTTGCCGGGGTTGCTGACGACCTTCCGTTCGATACCGAATGGGTTCTCGACCGGGCGCACATCGGTCGAATGCTGCGATACGCCGATCAAGCTATTACGCCTTTGGCGTATGGGCGCCTTACGGCCAACGGGTCAGCATTCGAGTTGTGGGATCTGTTTGTTCGCCTTCGCAGCTTCGTGTGGACCGGGCAAACGGTGCGTTGGCAGAAGCTCGGTAAGGAACTGTGTCGTCTGCTTGATCTGCGCGAAAGACTTGACCCGAACTCAAGCCGCAAAGCCAAACAGGCGCACTGCAAGCTCATAGATTTGATCAGTTACCTCAATAGCCATCTTGAGTCGCTGATCGACTATCGCACCCGGCAGCGTGTCGGCCTACGAATCGCGACCGGCTTCGTCGAGTCATCTATCAATCGAATCGTTGGCCGTCGGATGTGTAAAAGCCAACATATGCGTTGGAGTCGTGCGGGAGCACACAGTGTCGTGCAAGTGCGCGTCGCCCTCTTGAACCA